>MHSZ01000015.1:0-14681 GCA_001824745.1 Candidatus Terrybacteria bacterium RIFCSPLOWO2_01_FULL_58_14
GCGACAAAATCGGGATAGTCATCTGCGGGATCAGACGAAAATGCGCCCTTGTCTTCCACGTCGTATCCTTGCGCCGCAAGCCAGCGCTTGATCTGCTCCTTTAGCGCAAACCCCGCATGATCAGCACCCAAAAAAATCTTCATCACCTCATTGTATCACGAGAAGGACGGCGGATCGCGGGTTTGGTTTGATCATGTTATAATCGAAAAGCCGGCCACGACCCCATTCCTATGGCAATTGAGCTCATCGCGGTTTCCGTGCCCGGGTGCGTGGACTGCGCCCGATTCAAGAAATACTGGGAAGAAACGCGAAGCCAGTTTCCCGGCGTGGCGTTCCGCGAAGTGGACGCGCTCACGCCCGAAGGTCAAAATCTCCTGCTCGAACATCAAATCCTCGCCTCTCCCGGCATCCTTATGGACGGTTCCCTCTTCTCCACCGGCCCGGTGCCCAAAGAGGCGCTTGCCGCAAAACTCCGGACACTTGGCGGCGATAAACCCTAACACTACCGTATGGAACAGCTCCGAAAAAACCTCCGCCCCTTAGCGCCCCTGTTTCTCCGATTGGGGCTCGGTTTCGTTTTCCTTCTCTTCGCCTACCACAAACTTGCTGTTTCCGAACAAGGGCGGGTGGAGATTCAGGGCATTCTCGACTTTGTCGGCATTGGCGCGGCCTCGGCGATCAACTACTACCTCGGCATCGCGGAGCTTCTCATCGCGCTCTCTTTTATCTTCGGTTGGCAAGTCCGGTGGTTCGGCCTCCTCGCCACAGCGCTCGTGAGCGGATTTTTTGGCTCTATCGTCCTTAAGTTCGGTCTCACGAACGACCCGAACCTCTACCGCGACATCGGTCTTGCGGGCGGCGCATTCGCGCTCTGGCTCATGGGCGCGGGTCCCATGAGTTTTGACGCGCGGAAAGATCGCACGACTATTCCACCGGAGACAACTCCACAGGCATAGCCGAGGCATCACCCGCCTCAAGAGCCCCTGGCGTCACAATGAATTTCCCGGTCTGCCGATAGTGCCCCTCGCCGCACGGCACCGAACAATAAAAATTGAACGCCCCTTCTTTTGACGCAAGAAATTCGATCGTGGTCTCGCGTTTCGGAAAAAGCCGTTTGTTGATGCCAAACACCTCGAGCGCAAAACCGTGGTCGTACGCGTCCTCGTTGAAGATATGGAGCACCACGCGATCGCCCGGTGCTACGCGAAGCTCCGCAGGCTCCCACGCCCACTCATTTTCCAACACCCGCATATGAATCTCTACCGTCCGTCCCGATGCTGCGACCGGAGCCAGTTCCGGCGGCCGGTAAAACTCCTGATAGATAATACCGGTCACGAGCAGAAAACCGCCGAAGGCAAGAATGCGAATAAATTTGTTTTCCCACATAATACGGTACTAGTCGGTTATACCTCGATGATACGACGCTGGACCGGAATTCTCTAGTCGCAATCGTTATTCTTTATTTTTACCATGGCCGTAGAACACCGAAGCTTCAAGGTTCAGGGGATGCATTGCGCATCCTGTTCCGTACTGATCAATAAAAACCTCGGGCGACTGCCCGGTATCGTCGAAGTGAACGCCAACTATGGCTCGGAGCGCATGGCGCTCACGTTCGACCCCGAGAAAACCCCGCTTTCCTCTATTGAGGCGATCTTGAAAAAACTTGGCTACACGCTTGTGCAGCCAAAATCCGGGGAAGCGGAGGAAGAAGCTGAAGAAAAGGCCCGCACCGAACACCTCCGCTCTTTGAAAAAACGCGTGATTATCTCCTTCGTCCTTTCGTCGCCCATCATCTTCTACTATATGGCGACGCACATGTTCAACCTCACGCACATTCACGCACTCTGCTTCGGATCCGGACTTGGCGAGATCTTCGGCGGAACAACGGGGTGCGCGAATGGCTGGCTGCTCGACCTAAACTGGATCTTTTGGGTAGTCGCCACCCCGGTGCAATTTTGGGTCGGATGGCCCTTCTACCGCAACACCTACACCGCGCTTCGCGCAGGTTCCGCTTCCATGGACGTCCTCGTAGTCCTTGGTACGACGTCGGCGTACGCGATTTCTGTTGTCGGGTTCCTCTTCTCGGACCTCCCATTCCTCAATCGTTATTGGGAGGGACTCGACCATCCCTTCTGGGAATCCTCGGCTGCGCTGATATCGTTCATTATCCTCGGCCGGTACTTTGAAGCTGTTTCAAAAGGAAAGGTGTCCGAATCCATCCGAAAACTCCTCAACCTTGCGCCGAAGAAGGCGATCGTCATTCGCGACGGACAGGAGTCGGAGATTCCCGCAGAAGAACTCCGTGAGGGCGATATCTTCCTTGTGAAGCCGGGCACGAATGTACCCACCGACGGCCACATTATCGAGGGCGAGTCCTCGATTGACGAGAAGGTCATCACCGGAGAATCCATGCCGGTCGGGAAGAAGCCGGGCGATGAGGTCATCGGCGCCACCACGAATACCTACGGTTTGCTGAAATGCAAAGCGGCCAAGGTCGGAAAGGATACGCTCCTGCACCAAATCGTCCGGCTCGTCGAGCAGGCGCAGGCCTCGCGCGCGCCCATTCAAGACGTCGCGGACCGGATTTCGGAAAAATTCGTGCCTGGCGTGATCGTTATCGCATTCCTTACCTTTTCGGCGTGGTACTTCGGGGCAGGGCTCACCTTCGCGGCAGCTGCACTCTTTGCTATCGCCGTCCTCGTCATCTCTTGTCCGTGCGCGCTCGGGCTTGCGACGCCCACCGCGCTGATGGTCGGCACTGCCCGAGGCGCGGAATCCGGCATCCTCATCAAAGGAGGTGAGGCGCTGGAAAATGCCTACCGAATCACTGCGGTCGCCTTCGATAAAACGGGCACGCTCACGATGGGAAAACCCGCGGTGACCGACGTCGTCATGATAGGAGGACGCACACGCGAGGAAATTATTCGCCTCGCCGCAGTTGCGGAAAAAGGATCCGAGCATCCTCTCGCAACGGCCGTCGTGAAGGCGGGTGGCAACACTGCGTTTGCAGAGCCGAAAAACTTCAAGGCGATTGCTGGGATGGGCGTTGAGGCGGACGTCAACGGCACGCACGTCCTCGTCGGCAACGATGCTCTCATGCGGCAAGCGAACCTCGACCCCGCGGCACACGGGGCAGAAGTCGATCGCCTGCAAAATGAGGCGAAAACGGTCGTCTATATCGCCGCGTCTTCCGGCGGCGGGGAACCCGAAATCATCGGTATCCTGGCGCTAGCCGACACGCTGAAGCCCTTTGCGAAAGAAGCGATTGCCGAACTGAAACGAAAGAAAAAAGAAGTGATCATGATCACCGGCGACAATGAGAAAACCGCCGCCGCCATTGCCAAGCAAATCGGGATCGATACCTACTTCGCGAAAGTCCTGCCCCAAAACAAAGAGCAGCTAATTGAAGATCTGCAAAAGAAAGGCAAGGTGGTCGCGATGGTCGGCGACGGCATCAACGACGCGCCAGCACTTGCGCGCTCGAATCTCGGGATCGCAGTGGGTTCCGGCACCGATGTGGCAATCGAAACTGGCGATATCATCCTCGTGAAAGACGACCTCCGCGATGTCGTGACGGCCGTGGATATTTCGCGCAAGACCATCGTAAAAATCTGGCAGAACTTCTTCTGGGCCTTCTTCTATAATGTCGCCGCAATCCCTATCGCCGCCGGATTGCATTTCATCCTGACGCGATCCGGCGGCAACCCGGCGGCTTGGGTCGTGCGCCTGGGCGATGCGATCGGCGGCGGCTTGGGCGAGATATTCGTGAACTTTTCGCAGTCAGCCCTCCGTCCGGAAATCGCCGGCTTCCTCATGGCTTTCTCGTCGGTCTCGGTTGTGGCAAACTCGTTACTGCTGCGCCGCTACAAAGAACCGGCGTTCGCCCGGACCCCGCTTGCGAAATCGTAAAGGTCGCGTAAAACAACATCCTCTTTATGGCTGTAGTGAAAAAACAATTTGACGTTCAAGGAATGCATTGCGGCTCATGCGCCGCCGGCATCCAAATGTTTCTCTCCTCCTCCGACGGCATCCAAAACGTTACCGTCGATTACAATACGAAAAAGGCGGACGTGGAATATGACGATGCGAAAATCACGGTCGATCAGATTCTCAAGGGCGTGGAAGAGCTCGGATACTCGGCAAAACCAACTGGGTAGCTTATGCGCAGCGTACTCTTCGGCGCGACCCTGGCGGCGTTGCTTTTCTCTGCAACGCCGTTTTTGGCGACCGCAAACGGCGAATGGGAAAAATATCTTCCCGAAGAGCCGGCAATACTCCTCGGTTTATCCGCAGCGCCCTCCTCCCCTGCGATCGGCGAACGAATCGGTTTTCTCGTCGCTTTCCGGGATCCCGAGACGAAAGCCTACCTTGCCAACGCGCCATCAGAATTCCGCTTCGAGATTGAAGCGTTCGCAGTATCCGCTTACCCGAATGGAGGGATTATTCACCGTTCCGAGCCGATCACCGTCACGGAGGGGTCCGGGGAATTCCCTTATATCTTCTCTGAGCCCGGTACCTATGACTTCCATATTGTCTTCGCCGACACCGCGGGCCGGACACGAAATGCCGGTTTCCTCCTCCAGGTGCGCGAAACCACGCCAACACGAGGCAACACCGCAATCAATCCTCTCACCATTATCAGCGTATTCGCGGTCGGTCTGATAAGCGGATACGCGCTCGCGCGGCGCCGGCGGAGTTAAAAAGAAACGGTACGGAACAACAGCGCCCCGTTGTAACGGGGCGCTGTTTCGTTATGCGTTCGGCGGCTACGGAAGCGCAGGTGCCTATTTCGGTTTCCTCAAACTTGAACCCATGAATCCGAGTACGGCTCCGCCGATAAGGCCGATTACGAGCATCCCGCCGCTGCCTGTGCGAGGTTCCGCCGCTGACGCCGTGGCGTGGCCGTAACGGGCGCCGATTGAAGCAGCGACTTCGTCGCCGACACATCCGGTTCCGGCCATTCCCATCATGATGTGCATCGCATCATGATCGTGCATATCCGCTTCCATGGCTTCTTCTACGCGTTCGTGGTCTTCCGTCCCCATCATCGCCTCCATCATCTCTTCGCCTTGCTCCATCATTATTTCATCGGTAATCGTGCCGCAATCCGTTGCGGCATTCTCGTCCATACGGTCGTGCATGAGCGTCATCATCTCGCCCATCGTGCCCGATCCCATCATTCCGCTCTCTTCGCCGTGGGCAAAAACCGCGATCGGCGCGACCCCGACTATCATCGCAAATGCAACCAAAGAATATCGCATGCTCCTCACCTCCTTTTCATCTTTTCGTTACCGTTTATTCGCCGACTTCAACCAGGAAACGCGTGGCGATCACGCGGCGATCGTGTCGGAACTCGCCGAACACGGCATAGAGGCCCGGCTGGTCAAACGTCACGTGTCCTTCGATTGTCGGGCCGAAGGCGGCCGGAACGTCACCAAGGGAATCCTCTTCGCGCATTGTGGATGTAGACGCTTCTTCCTCTTCGCCATGTGCGGAGGCAACCGAGATAAGCGTGCCGTGAAGATCTCCGGAGCCGGGAATCTCGCCGTGCGTGTGGATTAATGAGGAGAGGTCCTCGGGAACAAGTGCGATATGCATCGGTGCGGCCAGGTAGGGCTGGAGATCGGTGACGAGGCCCCCATCGCGACTCACGGTCCAGAAAAGGCGCGTCTCTTCCCCCGCCTTCGGCGCGCTCGGCTCCACCTCAAACGCGACATCGTAACTATCGAAGACCGCCTGGCGCCTTAGGTCGCGATCGACGGCTTCGGGATCACCGCCAGGAATGTCGAGCTGTCGGTATGCCACGACCTCTTCGCCTTCGTGCACCGCGTTGATCGCGAGAAGGTACCGGCCGGACTTCGAAAACGCGTACTCCATCTCAAAGATCCCCGGTGATTCAACGACCGGTTCGGGGTGCACGTGCGCAAACGTCGCAAGATCTTCCTGGACAATAATGAGATGCACAAGTCGGTCGTGTGTGATTGAGAACTCGTCAAGCGCAGTGCCCGGGAATGTAAAACGCAACCGCGTCGTTTCGTCCGGCTGCGGAACGTCAGGATCAACGCCCACGAGCATCTCAATGCGTCCTGACTGCCCTTCGTGCATCCCATGCATTCCTTCCTCCTCTTCTTCGTGTACGCCCTCAAGTGCGGTGTGCTGAAGAAACTGGTGCGGCAGGGCCCAAATGAATATGAACGCGAGGAGGAGCGTGAGCGTTACGATAAACGCCTTCAACCAAGGCATCACTCGTTCTTCCTTTGCCTGCTCTTCTGGCGGAAACGCAAGCGCTGCATTTTGCCGACGGCGGATATACCAAAAGAGCGGCACTACCCACAGCGCCACGAGCGTCCAATTACCGAGCCAAAGCGGTAATCCGAAAAGCCCGGGGCCCTCTTCGGGACCATGCGTGTGCGGCGCTGCCGTCTGGAGACGATCAGAAATAACGCCGAGAAAACGTTCCTCCTGTGTTATGGACTCCAATAACGTGTGCTGGCCGGAGTTCACCCACCAATCATGCGTAAAAAGACCCAAAACGAGAATGAAACCTGCGATAAACACCATCGCCCACCCCGTCGCATGCTCGATGACGACGCGGCGCTTCACGACCCATGAGAGTGCATTGACCCCCAGAATTCCCAGGATTGCAAGGAGCAGGAGCGGCGTGATTCTTCCCAGCGCGTGAACAAGAAAGAGCAGCCATCCGTAAAAGACATCCCCCGACACGGCAATGCGCGAAAGAATAAGCGGAGTCGCGGGATGCGGACAGCCGATCCCCACATTCCCCATGAAAAGGCCGAGCAACAACGCTTTGAGAATATCCCGCTGTTTCTGGATGAACATCGGGGCGGCACCGCCGTACGTCGGCATCCGCACTTTCACGAATCCGAGTTCACCTAACGCGAAGAGAAATGCGAACGCGCCGGCAAATACGTAGAGCCAATTCTTTACGACTTCCAGAGGCGCACCGAGGGCCCCAATCGCGACTTCTCCCAATACCGCGGCGAGCACACCATAAAGGGAAAGGGTAATGGCAACGCCGGCTCCAAACGCAAGCGCCATTGCAAAGCCCTTCCCCGGCCCCTTGCCCATTGCGAGCGGCACGATGACAAAGGCGAGTGGGAACGTACAGGGCAAGACGATCATCGTCAGCCCCATCGTGTAACTGAAAACAAACCAGCCGGTCCCCACGGGACTCCCCGACGTTCCGACAAATGCGAGAAAAAGCCCCCCGCCGATGATCGCGAGGAGCCCAAACGCCGTGACGACGAGCATCGCCTTTGCCCGCCCGGGGGGCGGCGATACTGCTGGCGTCGTAGACGTCGATGCCGAAGCGTCCATCGCCTTCTATTCTACTACAAAAACGGCCCCGGAGGGGCTGTTTTTCCGCATTCGTGTATATGCCTGCCGAGTACCCCGCTACTCCAGAAGCTTTCCAAGGCGCAAAACGTGCTCAACAAGTGTGTGGCTATAGGCCCACTCGTTATCGTACCAAGAGAACACGGTGACGAGATCGCCGTCGGTCACGCGCGTAAACGTGAGGTCTACGATAGCCGGCTCTGTGGTTCCGATCACGTCCGAGGAAACGATAGGTTCTTCGGTCACGCTAAGGATTCCCTTCCAGCGCGGGGATGCTGCAGCTTCCCGGAATATCCCGTTCATTTCCTCGACGGATGTTCTTTTCTTTGCCACGACCGTGATCACGGCGAGCGATCCGGAAACCACGGGCACGCGCATCGCAAGCCCGTCGAAGATCCCCTCAAGCGCCGGGAGGGATTTCACTACTGCGTCGGCAGCCCCCGTATGCGAAGGCACGATATTCTGTGCGGCAGCGCGACCTCGCCGAAAGTCACCCTTGCCTCCGGGGCCATCGACAAGGGCCTGTGTGGCAGTATAACCATGCACCGTGACGAGCACGCCCTTGGTGAATCCGGGGTTCTCCCAGAGCACCGCGGCAGGCGGCACGGTTGCATTCGTAGTACAGGAAGCATTCGCGGTAACTGGTGCGAGGCCCTGAGTAAACGCATCGTCATTGGCGCCGATAAGGACGTGCGGCACATCGCCTTTCGCAGGTGCGGTGATGACCGCGCGTTTTGCTCCCGCTGCAAGATGCCGTTTCGCTCCGTCTTCCGAAGCGAAAACCCCGGTGGACTCCACCACGACATCAATACGAAGTTTCTCCCAGGGGAGTTTTTCCGGTTCGCGTTCCGCGTAGGCAAAAATCTTCTTTCCGTCCACGAGAAGACACGGCTTTCCGTCATCGAGAGCGGTCTTCACGTCATGATTCCACCGGCCGTACACGGTATCGTATTTCAGCAGATACGCGAGGTTCTCGAAATCGCCGAGGTCGTTGAGCGCGACAATTTCGAGCCCCGGCCGCTCAAATGCCTGCCGGAAAAATGTCCGGCCTATTCTCCCAAATCCATTGATGGCAACACGGATGGGCATAGGACGATCATAACATACTCGATACTATGTGGTGGATTTTTTCTTTTGTAGCCAAAGATAGATGTCCTCCAGCGCCTTCACCGCATCGCCCATGGAAATGTTGTTCTGCTTGTACGGTTGATCGGTTGCATCTCCTGCGGCCCAAATGCCCTCGCGGCTGGTGCGCGCAGTTTTGTGGTCAAGGATGATCTCCCCGTATTTGTTCAGCTCCACAAGGCCTTTGAGGAACTCCGTATTCGGAATAGAGCCAATCTCTACAAATACGCCTTGAACCGGAAGCTCATGGGTCTCTCCGGTTTTCCGATCTTTCCAAACAAGCGCGGTGACAAACTTCTCTCCTTTCACTTCAACGGATTCCGCGTTCGTAATGGGAGTTACTTTCTTGCTCTTCAAAACGGCTTCACGCGTCACCGAATCTCCTCTGAACTCTTCGGCATATTCAAGAAGAGTAATTTTTGTTGCGTAGGAGATGAGTTGTTGAGCCGATTCGAACCCCGCATTACCGCCTCCGATCACCACCACTTCTTTGCCTTGAAAAAGGGGCGCGTCACACGTTGCGCAATACACAATCCCCTTTCCGTCATACGTTTCCGCTCCCGGGACACTAAGTTTTCGTCGACGTCCTCCTGACGCAACAAGGATGGAGCGAGTTTCATATTTCTTTCCCTTGTTTGTGACAAGTGTAAACTTCGGCCCTCCGGAGCCAGAGGCCAGAACAAGCTCTTTCACTTCCACTACCCGAGAACCCTCATCGAACTCAAGAACATCTCCTGCATATGCTTTCACGTGTTCCTCTATCTTTTGGGCAAGATCAATCCCTGAAATGGACTTTATCCCGATCCAATTTTGCACATCCGGTGAGACCTCGGACTGTCCTCCCCACCCTTCGGTAATCAGAAGGGATTTTACGCGCTTGCGCGCAGCATACACGCCCGCGGCTGCCCCGGCGGGCCCACCGCCAATAATCACGAGTTCGTACATGGCGGCATCATCCCCGAATGTCCAAGAGTTCTCGAAGTTTCGGCTCGTTGAACCCGACCACTACGGTGCCATTCACGTCAATAACCGGAACACCCAGCTGCCCGGACCGCTCAATCATCTCGCTTCTGGCCGCCGCGTCCTGGGCAACGTCCTTCTCGGTATACGCGATATTGTGTTCCGAAAACAGTTTTTTTGCTGCGCGGCAGTATACGCACGTCGCAGTAGTGTAAATCGTGACCGCCATTGCTTCTATGTTAGCGCGAATAGTTCGGCTGGAGCAAGAGGGCCGCACCGATCGCTCCGCCGAAACGCCCGAACTTTGCGTGTTTCACGCGAATCGCGCGCCGCACTACAGGCGAAATGATCTCCCTGCGCATAGCGTTTCGCGCAGGAATCAAAAGAAGATTTCCCGCATTCCCGATACCTCCTCCCACCACCACGATATCCGGATCCCAGAAATTCACCGCAGACGAAATCCCCAACCCCAAAAATGCACCGATCGAATCGAACGTCGCCTTGGCCCTGCGCTCACCGCGCCTGGCGCGACGCATAAGATCCTTCGGGTCTGCTCCGCCTTCGCGCACGAACGCGCGGTGCGAGACGTACTCTTCCAAATGACCTCGCCCGCCGCAACTGCACCGCCTGCCGTTTGCTACGAGCACCATATGGCCCATCTCGCCTGCGGCACCATGCGCGCCCCGCACCATGTGTCCTCCCTCCACGAGCCCCGCACCCAGGCCCGTCCCCACGGTCACCCCGAGCACGCGAGAAAATCTCCGAGCCGCACCGAACCTTGCCTCTGCGAGCGTGAAAAGGTCGGCGTCGTTCTCCATCACGGCACGCATTCGCAAATGCCGATGAATCCACGCAGGCAGTGCGATGCGGTTGATTTGAGGTGCGTTGGGCGTCACGAGTACTCGCGTGCGATCCGAAGCAAGAGGCCCAGGAACGCCGATACCGATCCCCCTAATCTTTTCCCGCCCGGCGATTGTTCGCGCTCGGAACGCGGAATTTGAGAGCGCTTCAAGAAATGCCGCACGCGTCTTGGGGATCGGGAAGCGCCAGGCCGCGCGCAAAGATAGTCGTCCCCTTCGCACCGCAACGAGTACGCAACGCATGTTTGTCCCCCCGATATCGACTCCGAAGGAAAACATGCGAGGTCAGGTAAAGAGACGGCTCGCAAATGCGCCAATGCCGTAGGCGGATATCGCGGCGAGCGCCCCCACCGCCAACATCTCCATCCCGGCCAGCCACCACCGTCCTCCTGTAATGAAAATGCGCGCCGCGCCCACGGTAAAAAGCGTCGTTCCCGCAAAAGCAATAGCGAGTGGGAATACCATTTCGCCGATGCCGGGAATGAGATAGGCCGCGAGCGGCACGAACCCCGCGGCGACAAATGAAGCAAACGTCAAGAGGCCGTTTCTTACTGGATGCAGCTCGTGTTCACTCGGGAGGTTGAGCTCTTCTCGCATCATCGTATCCACCCAGCGCCCCTTGTCCGCGATGATAACCGCCACGGCTTGCTCTAACAGCTCGCCCTCCAACCCTTTCTTTCGATAGATGGCACGAACTTCTTCCTTCTCTTCCTCCGGCTTTTCTTCCACCTCTCGTTCTTCTTCCGCGCGTTCAGCTTTTATAAAATCCTGTTCAGATTTCGTGCCAAGAAAATTCCCCAGCCCCATCGAAAGTGCATCTGCGACGAGGTTCGCGAATCCGAGAATAAGCACCACGCGGTGGTCCAACGACGCCCCGACAGCCCCCGCTACCACCGCAAACGTGGTGATGGTGCCATCGTGCGCACCGTAGACGATATCGCGGATAACGCCGCCACCGGCACGGTGGCGTTCGATCCTCTCGGTGTGGGGAGAAACCGACGAAGTCATAGGCGATCCGTTCTCTGCGGACCGTCGTCTCGCGTCCCGCCACCTTGCTCCATGTGCGCCAAACGTTCTTCGATCCGATCAAGTTTTTCCAGGACCATCCTTTGATCGGCGGCCGAGTGACTGCCCTTCCCGAGCGCTTCTTGAATACGCTCTTCGGTAATGAAAAGATCGGCAAACTGCGCTGTGAGCACGCTGAAAATGAAAATGCCGACTACGGCGAGCCCCAAGGTGAGTGCCCTCCCCGCTGCGGAAATCGGAACCACATTCCCCAACCCAATCGTAGAAATGCCAAGCGTCGACCACCAAAGAGCATCTCCGAAGGTGCGAATACCGCTTTCGGGATAACCTTTTTCAAAGAGAAGGATGAGTTCCGACGAAACCGCACTGATGATCACGAGCACAACAACAATCTGAAAAAAACGATTGATCCGAAAGAGGGGCGTTGCGCGCGCGAAGCGGTCTGCGATAAGTACGAAGGCGAGCTCGACCGGCCGGAACAGCTGAATGATGCGAAGGAAGGGAAAAAAGACGATAACCGCTTCAATCCAGTTGCGGCGGAAATAGACGCGCCGGTTGTCCGATCTCAAGAAACGCACGAGGAACTCAAGAGCGAAAAGCGCCCATATTCCCAAAAAATACCAATGAAAGAGTTCGCGCCAGACCGCCGCCACGCCGGTTACGTACTCGAGCCACAACATTGGCAACATCGCGAGTACGAACAAAAAAAAGATGCGGTCGGCGACATCGCTTCGGCGTCGCGTATGCGCCCCCGGAGAAACGTTCGTGGGAGTGCGGTCGTGCGAGCGTCTCTCGTTCATAGCCCTGCTTTCTTACGGGCAATCGCGCGCTTCGCCGCAGCGACGACATCCTGCGCGCGAAGGCCGAACTCATCCATAAGCGTATCCGGAGAACCCGATTCCCCGAAACGATCCTGCATGCCGATAAACTCCATCGGCACCGGGCGCTCTTTTGCAAGCACTTCGGCCACTGCGGAGCCCATGCCCCCGGCGATTTGATGCTCTTCTGCGGTCACCACCGCACCGCACTCCTGTGCGGCAGCGATGATCGTTTCGGTGTCCATCGGCTTCACCGTCGCATTATTGATGACCCGCGCGGCAATCCCCTCGCGCTCAAGCGCGTGTGCGGCGAGCAACGCCTCGTACACAAGCGGTCCGCATGCGATGAGTGCGACGTCATCGCCATCGCGGAGTACCGACGCCTTCCCGATCGCAAACGGAGCATCCGGAACGGTGAACACCGGTGTTTTCTCGCGAGCGAACCGCAAATAGACCGGGCCGGGAATATCCACAGCGGCGATCGTTGCTTTTCGCGCCTCGTGAACATCGCCGGGTACGACAACGATCATGTGCGGTAACGTCCGCATGATTGCGATATCCTCAAGCGCCTGGTGTGTCGCGCCGTCGGGACCGACCGAAACTCCCGTGTGCGCCCCTCCGATCTTCACCGGCTGTTCGTTGTAGCAGATAGTCGTGCGAATCTGCTCCCAGTTCCGCCCCGGAGAAAACACTGCGTACGAGGCGATGAAAGGAATCTTTCCAACCGCGGCCAGACCCGATGCCACGGACGCCATATTCTGTTCGGCAACGCCCATCTCAATGAAGCGTTCAGGAAAGGCCTTCGTGAAGGCCTCCACCCGCGTGGACTCCGTGAGGTCCGCACAGAGCACCACCACCTCGGCTCGGCGCTTTCCCAGCTCAAGCAACCCTTCGCCGTAACCGTTGCGGGTAGGCACACGCTCAACCTTCTCGCGATCGTAGAGGGTATCGTTGGCCAAGAGGCCGGACAGAATCTTCGCCATAATCCTTGAGTACGATTTATTCAGCGTGCGGATTCTCGATCTTGCCGCCCAGTGTACGGAGTTCCCGCAATGCATCCTTTGCTTCTTCGGGTTTGAAGGACTTCGAGTGCCACCGGAAATCGAACTCCATGAAATCCACGCCCTTGCCCGCAATGGTGTGGGCGAGAACAACTACCGGCTTGGCATAGATCGCCCGCGCTTCATCGCAGACATCCGCGATCGCCTCAATATTGTGGCCGTCGACCTCGAGCACGTGCCAGTTGAAGGCCTCGTACTTTTCGCGCAGGGGTTCCAGCGGCATAATCTTCTCCGTCATGCCGTCAATCTGGATGTTATTCCGATCAATGATGGCGGTGAGATTATCGAGTTCATGTTTTCCCGCAAGCATTGCGGCCTCCCATGTTTGCCCGCACTGCTGCTCGGCATCGGACATGATGCAATACACCGCATTCTTTTTCCCGTCCATCTTGAACCCCAAAGCCATCCCTACGGCCTGGGAAAGTCCGGATCCGAGCGGACCAGAAGAAGTTTCGAGACCGGGAAGAGAGGGCCGATGCGGGTGTCCTTGGAGCCGCGATCCGAACTCTCGCAGCGTTTTCAGCTCTTCGAGAGGAAAATATCCGGCGTGCGCCATCGCGGCATACTGTACGGGACACACGTGGCCGTTGGAGAGCACGAGCCGATCACGCTCTTCCCAAAGAGGATTCTTGGGATCGTGTTTAAGGACATGAAAATAGAGCGCGGTGAAAATATCGGCTAAATCAAGAGGCCCAGCGATGTGCCCGGACCCGGCGCGAATTACTGCCTCGACGGTATCGCGTCGGATTTTTGCGGCGATCGCCTCCAAGGATTGCGCCTTTTCGTCACTGAGAGAGGCCATCGCTTTTTAGGATACCACGGCGGTTTCGCCCCCAGAAGGGCGGGGTTCTCCCGCAATGCGGTTTACCGCCGAGAGCGCTTCTGTGATTTCCTTATCGGAATAACCGTGGAGGCGCATGCCATCTTCGAAGGTGTCGAGAGCGTTCGCAATGCAGTTCACGCAATGGAGCCCCCACTCGCGCTGCAGATATTCCGCAACGTGTGGCAAACGCACCGCAATCTCGCCGAGATTTGTCGCCGCAGTGATAGACATATTCTTTATCTGCGCTTGATACCGTTCGGGAGTTTCCGGAGCGCATCCCACGGCAAGAGCGCACAACTGATACGGCCGGGAGTGAGAGGGGCCGCAAAAATCTCCAAAACATCGTCTTCTGTTATTTTCGCCACCGAAACGAGCGTCTTGCCCTGGATCCGTTCCAGCAACCGCGATGCTGACGCCATTGCCACCATACAGCCGCGTCCTTCGAACCGCGCCTCTTCAATCTTCGCGCCAGAAGCATCGCGCCGCACGTGGAGTTTCAGCTCGTCGCCGCAGGTCGGATTCTTCGCCTCAAGCACCACATCCGCATCCTGAAGCTCTCCATAGTGCTTCGGATGACGAGCATCTTCAATGATATCGCTGCGGTAAAGCGTCATGGAGTTTCCTGTATTGCCAGTGGCAATACGCGTTTCGT
>MHSZ01000015.1:14760-17789 GCA_001824745.1 Candidatus Terrybacteria bacterium RIFCSPLOWO2_01_FULL_58_14
TGGCCTGCTCGAATTGCGATGCCCTCT
Source organism: Candidatus Terrybacteria bacterium RIFCSPLOWO2_01_FULL_58_14 (assembly GCA_001824745.1). Classification (GTDB taxonomy): domain Bacteria; phylum Patescibacteriota; class Minisyncoccia; order Terrybacterales; family 2-01-FULL-58-14; genus 2-01-FULL-58-14. Next base: position 14,788 of record MHSZ01000015.1, read on the forward strand.
TCCGCAAGAAGCGTTGCCACGTCGTGCGGATGAACCCCAGCGACCATAAAGGCAATGACGCTGCTCCGCTGTGCCGCCCGTTTCGGCCCGTAGACCCTCACGTATCTACGAATCTGCGGTGCCGTGAATCTGCGCAATGCTTCCGCCATAAGTTTCCGCTCGTGCGCCACGATGCGTCGCCATCCAATACGGGAAAGATAGTTGATCGCGGAACCCAATCCGATCACGCCGGCAACATCGGGACTGCCTGCCTCGAACTTCTGCGGCACCTCATTCCATATCGCGTGCTGAAGTGTCACCTCGCGAATCATCTGTCCCCCGGTAAGAAAAGGCGGCATCGCTTCCAAGAGCTCTCTCCGCCCCCAGAGCACCCCCACGCCAGTCGGTCCATAAAGCTTGTGGCCGGAGAACGAAAGGATGTCACACCCCAGGCGCTTCACGTCGATAGGCATGTGGGGTGCCGATTGCGCGGCGTCCACCACGAACAGCGGCGCCTCTTTCGCACGCAAGTGCAGAGTATGTCGTTCAAGGAGTTGTGCGACTTCCGCGATGGGATTCACGATCCCAAGCACATTGGAGGCGTGGACAAGCGCGACCGCCTTTGTACGAGACGAGAGCTTCCCCTGCAAATCTCGAAGATCGAGCAAACCGTCCCGCGTCATATTGACAACGACGAGCTTTGCCCCCTTTTCTTTTGCGAGCATGAGCCATGGCACGAAATTCGCATGGTGCTCCATGATACTCACGAGAATCTCATCGCCCTTTCGTACGTGGGCTCGTCCCCACGCTTGGGCAACAAGGTTGAACCCCTCCGTCGCATTACGCGTGAACACAATCTCCCCGGGGTCTTTGCCGCCGAGAAACGCGCTCACCTGCGCCCGCACTCCTTCAAACCGCGCAGTGGCGCGCTCGCCAATCGGGTACAGGGCGCGGTGAACAGGAGCATTTTCGTGCGAAAGAAAATGCTCCATCGCCCTGATCACTGCGTCAGGTTTCTGTGCTGTAGCCGCGGTGTCGAGATACGTAAGCGGCTTAGCGCCTGGACGTTGTGTGAAAATGGGAAAATCTCTGCGTCGCATGCCGTGTAGGAATAAAGTCAGCAACGGGCGCCAAAAAGGCGGCGAGAAGCAGCGCATCTGCCTTCGCCGGAGAAAACCCCCGGCTCATAAGATAAAAACGCTCATCTTCTTCCAACGGACCCACCCAAGCGCTATGGGTCGCGCGCACCTCGTCCTCGTCGATTTCAAGATAGGGCTCAAGTTCTGCGCGGGCTTGATCTGAAGTAAGGATCGCTTTTGCTTCCACGTGCGCTTCGGCCCCCTTCGCTCCCTTTTGGAGTATGGCAACCTCGTGAATGCGCGCGGAACTCGCGTCTTTCGCGATCCCTCGCAGTACCACTCGGCTTTTGGTCTGCGGCGCCTCATGCCGAACCTCGATTCGTACCGCGAGTTCTTCTCGAGCGCGAGTGAAAAAAAATCCGCGCAATGCGACTTCGGCGCCGGCTGCGACAAGACGAACGAGGATCGCGCGGGGCGCGCTGTTCCCGCTGTCCCACAGATAGTCCAGCTTTCTTACCTCTCGCTCTATCACCGTAATCTCCTGCATAGGCGCTGTTTACCCCACCGATCCTTCCATTTGGAGTTCAATGAGCCGGTTCAGCTCCGCCGCGTACTCCATCGGTAGCGCCTTCACCACGGGCTCCATGAAGCCGTTCACGATAAGTGAACGCGCCTGTGCTTCCGGGTATCCGCGTGTTTTCAACTAGAAGAGCTGGTCATCGGAGAGCCGGGCCACCGTCGCTTCATGGCTTAAGCGCGCCGAGGGGTCTTCTACTTTCGTCGTGGGATAGGTATCGGAACGAGAACGCGAATCTAGGATCAATGCGTCACACTGCACATGTGCGCGTGCGTTGCGAGCATTTCTGATCACTCGCACAAGGCCGCGGTAGGACGTACGCCCTCCTCCGTGGCTCACTGACTTGGAAATAATCGTCGATGATGTTTCCGAGGCGAGATGAATCGCTTTGCCGCCGGCATCTTGATGCTGCCCGGGCCCTGCGAGTGCCAACGACAGAATCTCGCCACGGGCCTTCGGGCCTCGCAAAAAAACGCTCGGGTACTTCATCGTCGCGCGGCTTCCAAGATTTCCGTCAATCCACTCCCCCACACCGCCCTCTTCGACAAACATGCGCTTGGTCACGAGATTATAGACATTCGGCGACCAGTTTTGAATCGTGGTGTAACGCACGCGCGCGTGTGGCTTCACAATAATTTCCACCACCGCGGCGTGAAGCGACGCGGCACTATACGTGGGCGCCGTGCACCCCTCCACGTAATGCACCGACGAACCTTCTTCAGCTACGATGAGCGTACGCTCGAACTGGCCAAAACGATCCGCGTTGATGCGGAAGTAGGCCTGAAGCGGAATCTCCACCGTCACTCCTTTCGGGACGTAGACGAAAGAACCTCCCGACCATACGGCAGTATTGAGGGCCGCGAACTTGTTGTCGCCCGCAGGCACCATGGTGCCGAAATATTGCCGCACGATCTCAGGATGCGCCCGCAACCCCGCATCCATTCCCAAAAACACCACCCCCTGCCGTTCCAGTTGCGTTTTGAGACGATGGTACACTACCTCGGAATCGTATTGCGCCGTAACTCCCGCCAAGAATATGCGTTCCGCTTGCGGAATCCCAAGCCGGTCGAACGTCCGCTTGATGTCTTTCGGCACGTCGCGCCAGGATTGTTTCGTTTGTGTTGCGGGTTGTAGGTAATAGGTCAGGGCCTCAAAATTGATTCCCGAGAGATCCGTGCCCCAGGTAGGCAACGCTTTTTTCTGGAAAATAGCGAGTGCCTGGAGGCGTTTGTCTCGCATCCATGCGGGTTCGCTCTTAATACGGGAGATTGTCTCCACGACCTCGCGCGTAAGCCCCCGCGTTGCTTCACGGTCAAAAATAACGGGGGGTTCCTCGAACCGCTCAGGGTTTTGCCGAGGAAGAGAAA
>MHSZ01000016.1:0-4140 GCA_001824745.1 Candidatus Terrybacteria bacterium RIFCSPLOWO2_01_FULL_58_14
GAGGTTGTGGCGGTGGATGTCGTGTATGCAGATTTCATCTCTACGCTTCAGTATCGTGTTCGACGCCAAGCACTGCTGCCGCTTCGCATCGCGGATGGACTTCAGCAGGCAACAACCCCCGAGTTCTTATTCGAACCCTCACCCGCCGCAGCGCTTCAGGAACTTATGCCTCGGCTCACGGAATTGCTCGTATATCAGGCGATTCTCGAGGGGTTGGCGTCGGAACACTCGGCGCGCATGGTTGCAATGCAGGGTGCCTCAAGAGCTGCAGATGACCTTATCGACGACTTCACGTTGACGTATAATGCCGCACGACAAGCCGCGATTACCGGAGAACTCGCTGATATTGTAGGCGGTCGTCTCGCCGTAGCCCTATGAGCAAAAAAATCCAAAGTGCGCGTAAAGTCGGAGGCCGAGTGATCGCGGTTGCAGGACCGGTGGTGGATGTTTCATTCCCCGAGGAGGAGAAAGCGCCGAAGGTGAATGAAGCGCTTGTCGTGGAGCGGGAGGGCGCACGATTGGTGCTTGAGGTCGCACAGCAGCTCGGTGATGGCGCAGTACGCGCGGTGGCGCTAGGACCGACGGATGGACTAAAACGAGGGCAAAGCGTGCGCGCGACCGATGCTCCTATTCGCGTGCCGGTTGGAGAAGGAACGCTTGGTCGCATGTTCAATGTCCTCGGCGAGACAGTGGATGGCGGCGACGCGATTCCCGAAGGAACGCTTCGGCTGCCGATTCATCGGGCAGCACCCTCTTTCGTTGAGCAATCTACGAAAACCGAGGTGCTTGAGACCGGTATCAAGGTCATTGATCTTATCGCGCCGATCGTGAAGGGGGGCAAAGTAGGCATGTTCGGAGGAGCTGGCGTGGGAAAGACCGTGATTATCATGGAGCTCATTCGTAATATTGCAAAAGAGCACGGCGGGGTGTCGGTTTTCGGCGGCGTGGGCGAACGCACCCGAGAAGGAAACGATCTTTATCACGAGATGCGGGAGTCCGGTGTTTTGAAGAAAACCGCGCTTGTTTTCGGACAGATGAACGAACCGCCGGGGTCGCGTCTTCGCGTAGGGTTGACGGCGTTGACGCTCGCCGAGCATTTCAGGGACACGGAAGGCCAAGACGTGCTTTTGTTCATCGATAATATCTTTCGTTTCACGCAGGCGGGTGCTGAAGTTTCAGCGCTTTTGGGACGCGTTCCTTCGGCAGTCGGCTACCAGCCCACGCTGGCTACAGAAATGGGGGAGTTGCAAGAGCGAATTACGTCCACCGACAAGGGCTCGCTTACTTCTGTTCAGGCGGTGTATGTTCCCGCGGATGATATTACCGATCCCGCGCCCGCGACGACCTTCGCGCACCTCGATTCTACGGTCGTACTTTCGCGACAGCTCGCGGAGTTGGGTATTTACCCGGCAGTAGATCCTCTCGATTCCTCTTCCACGGTTCTGGACCCTGCGATTGTCGGACTAGAGCATTACGAAATCGCACGCGGCGTGCAGAAAGTACTCCAGCGCTATAAAGACCTTCAGGATATTATTGCAATTCTCGGTTACGAGGAACTCACGGATGAAGACAAGGTGACGGTGAATCGTGCACGGCGTATTCAGCGCTTCTTATCGCAGCCGTTTTTCGTTGCCGAGACCTTCACAGGCCGCCAGGGTGCTTATGTATCGCGAACAGAGACCGTTTCCGGCTTCAAAGAGATCCTCGAGGGGAAGCATGACGAGAAGAACGAACAGAATTTCTATATGAAGGGTGCGATCAGCGAACTTGGTTCCTAGCGCGTGTTGGTATGGCGATCTACTTTGAGCTCACGACGCCGGAACGGGTAGTTGAGCGCGAAAAAGTAGAGAGCGTGACGGCAATGACAGCCGCGGGCGAGGTAACAATCCTCCCGGGCCATATCTCCTACGTGGTGCCGCTCGTGCCCGGTGTAGCCCGCGTGCGTAAACGGGGGGGCGGTGAAGAAGAGGTTGTGGTGCTTGGCGGTTTCCTTCAGGTGCGGCCCGATGTGGAACATGGCACCAGAGTGATCATTCTCGCGGATGCGGCGGAGCGCGTCGAGGAGATCGACGAGGAGCGTGCCGAGGCGGCACGGCGGCGTGCCGAAGAGGCGCTTCAGACGTATCGCAACGTTGATGAGGTGAAGTTCGCAGAGGCCTCGGCCGCTTTTGAGCGGGCGCTTGCGCGCCTCAGGATCGCACGCCGAAAGCGGCCTCGCGCCCTATGAGATCACCTTTTGCACGAGGGGAGATTTCTTCTGTTCTTCCGTCGTGATATGCTAGTTTTCGGTATGGAGAAAAGCGCAAAACAACTGTGCCTTCCTTGCCTCATTGGTGCGGCAGCCGTACTTGCGGTCGCGGCTTTTGGGATATGGTGGCTCGTTGGCGGTCGGCATCCCGGCGTCCGGGAACCATTGCCGCCAGAAAAGGAACTTGAGGCGATGGTGCAGTACGGCCAGGAGGCGCTCACGCAACGCCTCAATGACGGAGAGGATCTTTCGGCCGGGCCGTGTCTGGATAACGGCGAGAGGTTCCCGGGCTGGGTTATCGATATCGTGCACAATCCCCGCGAGCCGGTCGACAATATCCCGGAGCATCAATGCTCCGCATACCGGGAAGGGCGCGCACTTCATTTCATTGAACTTGGGCTCGATGCGAATGTTGTCCGTATCGGTCCGTAGTCCTGCTATGCGGGCACGGCGCACGAGGATCGGTGCCGCGATTGGGCCGGCGAGCGAATCGCCGGCCGCGTTTCATAAGTTGTTCGACGGACCTCTGCGGCAAAAGTTTTTTTCCTCGGTGGAGCGGTGGTGGCGGATACATCGACGAGATCTGCCGTGGCGCAGAACCCCTGACCCTTATCGCATTTTGGTTTCCGAAGTGATGCTGCAGCAGACACAAGTTGCGCGGGTTGTCCCGGCATACCGTGTTTTCCTCAAGCGCTTTTCTTCGGTGCGGCAGCTTGCCGCAGCCGATCAGGCGGCGGTACTTCGGTGCTGGGTAGGACTCGGCTACAATCGAAGAGCGCGGGCTCTGCATCGTGCAGCGCGGATGATCGCGTCGGAGCATGGGGGCCGCGTACCGCTTTCTTTGGAGACGCTCCGCGGACTGCCGGGCGTGGGAGAGTATACCGCGCGTGCGGTACTTGTTTTCGCGAAAGATGCGCCGTTGCTTCCTCTTGATACGAATATTCGCCGTGTGTTCATCCGGCATTTCGGTCAGCGAACGCCCCGAGATCTCCAGATTTTTGCCGATGGCTTGGCACGGCGGCGAGGCGGACGGAACTTGGCGCAAATGCTCATGGATTTCGGCGCTTTGGTCTGCACGAGCCGCAACCCGCGCTGTGCTGCATTGGGGCTCTCGCACGTCGCAGAAGTGCTAGCGGTGCCGCGCCAAAAACCGTTCGTAAACTCCGATCGGTTCTATCGGGGCCGCGTGGTTGCCATTTTGAGCGGCTCTCGTCGAGCTGTTCCGATCGCAACGATGCAGCGGCGTCTGGACAAGACGGAGGGAGAAACGCTACGTTCCTCGCGCCTTCGGCGGGTTCTCCGCGCCCTTCAGCGGGACGCTATCATCGAGTTCTCCGGTGTTTCCAGCGTTCGTCTCGCGACCTAATATCGCATATGGGAGAGTCCGCGAAGAAACAACGTTGGCGCGCACAGGAAGTGTATCGCATCCTCCGCGAGACCTATCCCGGCGCCAAGATCGCCTTGCGTTATCGGAATCACATACAGCTTCTCGTTGCCGTCATCCTTTCTGCACAGTGTACCGACAAGAAGGTGAACGAAATCACCGCACCACTTTTCAAGAAATATCGGACCGTGGATCATTTTGCAGACGCGAACCCCGCGATTTTCGAACAGGAAATTCGATCCACGGGATTTTATCGCGCGAAGGCCCGCAATATCATTTCGGCAGCGAAGATGCTGCGGCGCGATTTTGGCGGTAAGCTGCCCCGGACCATCGATGAGATGCGGCGATTGCCCGGCGTGGCGCGCAAGACCGCGAATGTGGTGTTGGGCAATGCCTACGGCGTCGTGGAGGGGATTGCGGTGGATACGCACGTACGGCGTCTAGTGCAGCGGCTGGGCTTCAGCAGGCGGAGCGATCCGGAGAAAATCGAGCGGGATCTTATGGCGCT
>MHSZ01000016.1:4288-5500 GCA_001824745.1 Candidatus Terrybacteria bacterium RIFCSPLOWO2_01_FULL_58_14
TGTGCTGCATCTGGACATGGATGCGTTCTTTGCGGCAATTGAGGAGCGGGATCATCCCGATTTCGCTGGTTTTCCCATCGTTGTGGGAGCGGATCCCAAGGGAGGAGACGGAAGAGGTGTGGTCTCTACGGCCAACTATGTGGCTCGCACGTACGGGGTGCACTCAGCATTGCCGATCTCGCATGCGTGGCGTCTCTGCAAAAATGAGGAGCAGCAGGGAGGGAGGCCCTGCGTATTCTTTCAGGGAAGTTTTGAGAAATACGATCGCGAATCCGACGGTGTTATGGAGATAGTGCGCAAGTATGCGGGAACGGTCGAGCAGACGAGCGTTGATGAGGCGTATTTTGAGCTTTCGGTAAAAGCGCGGAGCTCCGATGACCAATACACCGAAGCGATAAAGATCGCGCGGCGCATCAAGAGGCGAGTTTTCTCGAAAACGCAGCTGACGTGCTCAATCGGCGGCGGGCCGAACAAGCTTATCGCAAAAATCGCCTCGGATTACAAGAAACCGAATGGTTTTGTTATTGTGCGACCAGGAGAAGTACGGGCGTTCCTCGATCCTCTGTCCGTGCGCGTGATTCCCGGCGTCGGGCCCAAAGCGGAAGAGACGTTGCGTGCGATGAATATTCGTACCGTTCGGGAGCTTCGCGAAGTTCCCGCAGAGGTGTTGGCGGAGCGATTCGGCGTTTGGGGAAGAGAGATGGCAGAGCGAGCGCAGGGAAGAGACGATCGGGTAGTGGGCGGGCACCAACCGGTAAAATCGCTTGGGCGCGAACATACCTTCGGCGAAGACGCGCGAGACCCGGTAATACTTCTCGCCACGCTTCGGCGGCTCGCCGAGCAGGTAGCGCAAGATGCCCGCGAGGCGTCGGTGAAGTTCAAGAACATCGAACTCAAGGTGCGCTTTGCAAGCTTCGAGACCCGCACACGAAGGACCACACTTCGCGCTTCCTCGTCGAGTGCGCGCGCAATCGAAAACAGCGCTCTTCGGCTTTTCCTGCCGTTTCTCGATCGTCGGGAGAATCCGTACGGCCGCGCGATTCGGCTTCTCGGGGTACGGGTTGCGCAACTCACCGTATCGCCGTTACGATGAAGGGCGACCATGGAATACCCAATTTGGTTCAAGCAATCAGGGTTTCGTTTCCTCCATCAGGAGCGGACGATCTATATCGATCCCTGGGATATTCCCGCAGGGGAGGAAAAGGCCGATTT
>MHSZ01000016.1:5554-19758 GCA_001824745.1 Candidatus Terrybacteria bacterium RIFCSPLOWO2_01_FULL_58_14
ATTACAGAAGTCCTCGACGGTGATTCTTGCTCCGCGCGATGTCGCCGGAGCCGTCCGTGGCGGGCGCATCATCGCAGTCAGCCCCCACGAGGAACGGAATATCGAAGGGCTTCGCGTGGAGACGGTACCCGCTTACAACATCGACAAGGAGTATCATCCTAAAAGTAACGAATGGGTGGGTTACGTTATCGAGATGAATGGTACACGCTTCTATCACGCGGGCGATACCGATCACATCCCGGAAATGCATGAAGTGCATACCGACGTTGCCCTATTGCCGATCGGCGGCACGTTTACCATGGATGCGCAAGAAGCTGCGGAGGCGGCGGGAATGATTCATCCTAGCGTTGCCATTCCCATGCATTACGGTTTCGCCGTGGGAGCGGCCAAGGCCGGGAAGCGCTTTCGTGATTTGGCCAAGGTGCGCGTGGAGCTTCTGCAACCCGTGATTCCTTTTACGCAGTAGTGCGGGGAGCGGGGCCGAGTAGGCCGAAGCAAGGGGGGGCAGACCCCTCTTGCTGTTTCGTCGGCGGAAGCGCACTTCAACGGAGCTGCTGCCCGATGAGGTTGCGGTGGCCGCGGAGGAATGCGTCGCCTTCCATCGGCGCCTTTCCCTCCGGCTGCACTCGTTGCAGCAGCAAAGCGCCATCGCCCGCGCGAATCAAGGGAAATCCTAGGGAATCTTCAGTGATCGTCCCTACGCCCGCGGTGGGGGCTGCTGATCCCACCACGGCTCTGGCGGAGAGTATTTTGAGGCGGAAACCGTCGGGAAGAAAGACAAACGTGCCTGGCCAAGAATCGTAGGCGCGTACGAGCCGCGCGATTTCATCCACTCCGCTGTTCCATTCGATGTGGCCACTCGCGCGCGTGAGCATGCGGGAAAATGTGGCGGCGCTCTCGTCTTGTGGCGTCGGTCGGATCTCTCCGGAAATCCACGACACCAAGGTGTTCTTCAGCAGCGATGCCCCTCGTTTCGCGAGGAGCGGTCTCACGGAAGCCGTGGTTTCTTCATCTGCGAGCGCGAGACGTTCTTGCGCGAGAATCGAACCGTGATCCATTTTTTCATCGGTGAGCATGATGGTAACGCCGGTTTCCTTATCGCCTGCGGCGATTGCCGCCTGGATAGGCGAGGGGCCGCGCCATCGCGGGAGCAGGGAGGGATGGACATTCAGTACGCCCATCGGGAAAAGACCAAGGACGCCTTTTGGAATAATTTTTCCGAACGAAGCGATGACGCCGAGGTTGGCATCGAGGGCGACCAGCGCTGCTTGGAAAGCGCGATCGGCAAGACGGATGGGCTGCAGGGCCGGGAGGCCGTGCTGATCAGCCCATAATTTTACTGGAGACGGCGCGAGTTTTTGCTCGCGGCCAACGGGTTTGTCGGGTCCAGTCACCACGCCCGCGAGGAAGATTTTCGGCTGCAATGACCAGAGTGCTTCAAGGGTCGGGAGGGCGAACTCTGGCGTCCCAAAGAAGATCACCCTGGCCGGGCAGGCTTTGGCAGATTGGCCTGCTGCTAGACCCCGTACCAGGGCCTTCGGTACGGTACGGGGCAGGTTGGCCGGCTGTTTCAAGGATTCCATGGCTGTAGAGTTCCGTCTGGGAGGAGTTCGTGGAGCGTTTCCCGAACGGCCTTGTCGATGAAGAGTGTACCATCGAGGTGGTCGAGTTCGTGCTGGAGAACGCGAGCGAGGAGTCCTGACGCCGCGATACGAAACTTTTTCCCAGAGAGCGTTTGGGATTCCATGGTTATGCGTTCCGGGCGCGCGACAGTACCGTAGACGCCGGGTACCGAGAGGCAACCTTCTTCGTCTTTAATGCGCTTGAAACTTCGCCGCACAATTTTTGCATTTACGAAGACATCGGAAAGGAGCTTGTTTTGAACTTCCGGCGGGAAAAGTTCTTTTGCCACAAGAAAGAGCCGTAGCGATTCTCCCACTTGGGGTGCCGCGATCCCGATACCATCATGCGTTTCCATGAGTTGCCGCATGGCCTGCGTGAGCGCTAAGAGCGGCAGGAAATCTTTCACGGGGTCGGCGTGCGCGTGGAGTGCGGGGTGCCCGCGGAGTACCAGCGCGGATGGTTGCGTTGCTGGCATAAGGCGTGATAATGTGTTCGCAACTTCGCGCGTTATGTGCAGGAGGCAGCGACAGGGGCGATGGTGGGCGTTATGCTTCTCATACTCATCCTGGTGGCTTTTCTCTATCTTACCCGAAATGACATGCCGTGAAGGGCGTCCCCCCGCAAGCGCGGGGGATTATTTTTCTTGTTAGAGAATCGAGGCCGGCTCGATATCGACATCCCAACTCGGCGGCACGGCATTCCAAAGTATTTTTTCTATACGCAGATCTGCGATATTGCGCGGCCGCCAAGCGAGGACGAGATGCCATACGTGTTTCTCGCGGATACGGGTGATAAAGGCCGGGGAGGGACCTAAAATTTTTGCAGATTTGCAGATTGGCAGATTTGTAGATTGGCACATCGTACGGAGGCGCTCGGCGAGACGGTTTGCTTCGGTTTCGGCGCGTTTCGCATCGCGATGAGTAAAAGTGAGTTTCGCGAGGCGCGTGAATGGCGGCCAGCCGAGTTTTTTGCGAATGCGGAGTTCGCGCCGGGCAAAAGAGCCCCAGTCGCCTCGCACGGCATCGCGGAGGAGTTTACTGTCCTTACGCCATGTTTGTACCAGGAACGCACCCTTCGGCTTCAGCATGCTTCGGAGCTTCATGAGTGCCGAGAACGCTCGCTCCTCGGCACGGAAGTCGGGCGTTGCGAGAAGTTGTTCGAGTGCGGGTACTGCGACGAGGTCGAGGGGTGGCAGCACCTTCCCGAGCACCATTGCCGTTGCGATGAGGGTTGCAGGACCTTCGTGCGCGCGAAACTCCGCGAGGATTCGTGTTTGATCTTTAGGGTCTGGTGTCGCATCGGAATCGAGTCGTCCGATCCAGCTGTTGGAGAGAACGCGCTGAAGCAATCGCTCGATTCCCTCGGCACCAACACCGCGCGGGAAGAGACGGAGTCCGCGGCATGAAGGGCAGGCCAATGGCGGTGCGGACACCTTTCCGCAATGTCGGCAGCGGAGTTCATGGATCACCGTCGTCGGGCGTTGCTCCCGCAACTCTAAGCCCGGGACCAAGGGGCCGGCGATAGGTGCGCGGAACATTGGGAGAGGCGCTGCGCACGATGAGCAGCTGAAAACAAATCCGCAATCCGCGCATGTGAGTGCCGGTGCTACGCCGAGACGATTCACATAGAGGAGGCAGCGCCCCTCGGGCTTCGTTGCCAGTGCCCGCAATGCCTCGCGGAGCGGGCGGCTCAGACGGCTGCGCCCCGGCCGTTCCTGGTGAAGGTCAATGATGCGTATTTCCCCATGAGCGTTACGATGCGGCAGCGGTGCGTGATGTTCCACGATGGCATTGAGCGAGACGATATCGTTCCCGATGGCGAAATGCGCTCTCGAGATTGCGACGAGCGACCCGGCAGCAGAGCGGCCGTCAATGAACGGATGTTCGCGGTTTTCTTTATGGAGAAGGTTTGTTTCGTCGTCGAGGACGATAAGATGAAGTTTTGCGAACGGAAGGGCGAAGGCGCTTCTGGTTCCAATGATCGCGCGAGGCGCTCCTGTCCGCAGCGAAAACCAGAGCGTACGAGCATTCTTCGTGCGTCCATGCGGTGCGGCTAAGACACGCGGTCCACCAAGATTTTCGAGGAGAAACTTTTGGCGCTCGCGTGTCGGGGCCAAAAGCAGGGCTTGTCCCTTTTTGTTTAGTACTCCGCGAATGAGCATTCGGTAACGACGCAAACGGAGAGCGTCGTTGCCCACAATAACGAGCGCCTTTGTTTTGCGCGGAGGTCGGATGCGGTCCCGGCGTTCTTGCGGGAGCAGGCGGAGTGCTGCTATTGCGCGAGGATCGTTCGCCCAAAGCGGGAGCGCTTTGCGGAGAATATCGCCGAATGGGGTGAGCGTAGCCGTTGCCTCCCACTCGAGGAAACGGAGAGTGGTTTCGGGAAAAGCTGAAGCGTTGGTGATGCTGCGGGCGATGGTCTTTAGGGGGAAGGGCCGATGCCGGGAGGAATCTCCCTGGTTCGTGACGAGGCCGAGTACGAATCGGTTGCCGAACGGGATCTCGACAAGGGCCCCCAAAACAGGCGGCTTCATTCCTTCCGGAACACGATAGGAAAAACGCCCCGAGTGTGGGCGCGGGATATGGAGCGCCGGAGCGATTTCCAGGACGGTCAACATTGCTTCTATAGTATAATAGCGGCGTGAGGGAGGCGATGCGCCGAAAGAGGCGACTCTTTTTCGCAATCGGGATACCAAAAGCGGCGCGCGAAGCGCTCGTGCGGTTTTCCAACAAGCATAAGAAGATTCCCGTTCGATGGGTGCCGGAGGAGAACTTTCATGCCACCGTACTCTTCTTGGGTCCGACCGACGAGGGGCGAATTTCCGATTTGCGAAAAGCGGCTGTCGGCATTCTTCGTAAGAGCGCGCCTCGCGACGAGGTGCGTTTCACGCATATTGATTGGGGGCCGCCGAAGGGGCCGATGCGGATGATTTGGCTTTACGGCGAGGCGGGGCATTCCTGGCAGCGCTTGAAAAACACGCTTCGGCAAACATACATGAAACGCGGCCTCTATCGCGGCACCGACGAATGGCCGTTCCTCCCGCACGTGACCGTCGCTCGCATGGAACTCAAGTCGCGGCGCGTCACTCTTCCCCGTATTGAGACGGCGTTCGACACGGTTTTTCGGCCTTCGGAACTTCTCTTGATGGAAAGTCATCTTTCGCCCCGCGGACCGAACCATGAGGTGCGTGATCGTATCGCATTACCACGCGAGGAGGCAGCATGAATGGGGTTGCCTTTTTTGGCGTTCGGCTTGCCTACGTGAGTTCTGCGCAAGAACTCAGGAAGCGGTTCTTGGAATTTCTTAATGGCGATGCCACGCATGTGGTCGTGACGCCAAATCCCGAAATCCTCGTGCGCGCCCGAAACGATGCGCGATTCGCGCAGTATCTCAACGCCGCAGATTTCGCCCTTCCGGACGGTTTCGGAACGGTGCTTCTCGCGCGCATCTTTAAGAGCACGATACGACGCTGGCCGGGCATCGATGCGGCGCTGTTACTCCTTGAGGAAGCGCAGGTTCGAAACCTTCGTGTATTGCTGCTCGGGGGATTCGATGGGATTGCCGCACGCGCCGCGCAAAACTTCACGGAACGGTTTCCCGGACTTCACGTGAGTGCGATCGGCGACGGCGTGTTTTTTAGCAATGACGGTGTGGTCGTGGACGGCGACGAAGCCGCCATACTCGCGGCTATTCGCGCCCTCGATCCGCACGTCGTACTCGTGGGTCTTGGAGCACCAAAGCAAGAAGCGTGGATTGTGCGGTATCGGGATGCCTTTCCCTCGGTGCGCGTGATGATGGCCGTGGGCGGAGCGTTCGATGTTTGGGGAGGAAGGGTACGGCGCGCACCACGCTTTTTCCGGATGCTGGGGGTGGAGTGGATCTGGCGACTCATGGGCGAACCCCGACGTTTTTCCAGGATTTTCCGAGCGACCATTTTGTTCCCGTGGTATGTTTTACGAGAAAGAACCCCGCCGGTGAAGGCGGGGGTCGAGAAGGGCTAATCCTTCTCGCAGAGTTCTCTGATATGCGTTTCGATCTCGTGGTCGATCTCTTCGCGTTCACGACGAGTGAATACGATGCCTGTATCCTCCTGCGTGTGGAACCAGAGCTGGAAGGCCTCCGCCAAACCAGGCTGGGGCGTCGTACCGCCGCTGAAGGCCCACATGTTGTAGGAGGACCGGAGATCTCGAATACCGTTGTTGTAGATGCGGGCGATGACTTCGCGGACTGCCCGGCGGGCAATGGCGGCGTAGTCGCGTTCGCCGAGGAGCTGGACAATGGTCGGTTCGGCCATCGAAAACCCCCCTCTCTATGGGAATGAGCTTCTTGAAGCCACCAAAGCATGTTGTATTGAAGGGCGCAAGATCTTTGCGTATTCATTGCGTTGGGGTAAAAGGCATCGGCCTTTCGGCGCTCGCGCAACTTCTGGCAGGGCAAGGCGCCATCGTAAGCGGTTCGGATATTCCCGATCGTTTTCCCGCAGACCGCGCACTTCGCCGGGTTGGAGTGAAGATACTTCGAGGTTTTTCCGCTTCGCATCTCCCTAAGCGGTGCGACGTGGTCATTGCGTCGAATGCCTACCTACCGAAGGAGTGGGGATTGAGGATGGGGGAGCGAGGCAAGCGCGCGAGGGGTCGTGGATTTTCGCAATCCTCATTTTCTAATCCCCGGTTCACGTCGGTGAAGAATCCAGAGGTGCGGAAAGCGCTTCGACGCGGGGTACCCGTGATCTCTTACCCCGAAGCTGTTGCTGCGTTATTCAACGCGGCGCCGCGCGGGATTGCAATCGCGGGGAGCCATGGAAAGTCCACGACGACCGCCTTGCTTGCGGTTACGCTGGAAGCGCTCGGGGCAAACCCCACCGCGATTGTCGGCGCCATCGTAAAGAACTGGGGCTCGAACGCAAGGGGGCCGAAAGCGGGGAGCGGGGAGCGAGGAGCGAAAAGCAGGACGAGGAGATTTTTTGTGCTGGAGGCGGATGAGTATCGCCGCGCGTTTCTTCAGTATCGGCCGTTTGGCGCCGTGGTGACATCGGTCGAATGGGATCATCCCGACGTATACCGTAGTACTACAGCGTATCGCGCGGCGTTTCGCGCTTTTGCGGGACACGTGCCTCGGGGCGGTTTCCTCGTTGTATGCGGAGATGAAAAAGGCATGGCGACGGTACTTACGGGCGCGCACCCCAAACGTCTTATCCGTTATGGGTTCGGCCCAGGGAACGCATTACGCATTCGCGATGTCCGACACACGGCGCGAGGCATCGATATCGCGCTCTCGTATCGCGGTAAGGGCATTGGGCGTTTCCAAGCTCAGCTTTTCGGCCGCCACCATGCGCTGAATATTGCGGCGGCGGTTGCTGCCTGTTTCTGTCTTGGCATTTCCGTTTCTCGTATTCGCCGGGCGCTGGCGCGATTCCGCGGCACCAAACGGCGTTTCGACATTTTAGCTCCCGGGGAGCGGCGTGCCGACCGTCCAGTCGTTATTGACGACTACGCGCACCACCCTACGGAAATCGCAGCCACGATCGCTGCCGCACGCAGCGCTTTCCCGAGACGGCGCATCCGCGTACTCTTCCAACCCCACACATTCTCTCGCACCGCGGTCTTCTTCGGGGCGTTTCGCAGAGCGCTGCGGTTGGCAGACGAGGTGATGCTTTTGAAGACCTACGGTTCGGCGCGGGAACGCGCAGGAGGCAAGAGCGCGAAAGATCTCGCAAGAGCGGTCGGTGCTCGCTATTTTGCCTCTCATGCCGCAGCGGCACGATACTTCCGCGCGCGGCTCTGCGGGGATGATGTGTTCCTCACGATTGGCGCGGGAGACGGCGATCGTGTCGCCCGCGAGGTTGCCAAAGCGCGTTTTTCGCGGTAAAATAAAAATATATGGGGGCTCGAGACCGTTCACGGTTTCTTATCGCCGCGATTGCCGTGGCGTTTTTCCTCTTGGGAGCTTTCGGCATCGCTTTTGCCCAAAACGAAGGCGAAGCAGACGTTACGGTGCCGACGGGAACCGATGCGTTGCCTCCCGGCGTGACGAACGAGACGATCTATGAGGGCAACGGCGTTCCTCGCATCTATGCTCGCGGCACGTGGGAAGGATTCGAGTTTTTCGGCGGCGTGTGGCAACCGACGGAAGGGCTACGGAACCTCCTCCGATGGCTGCCGCAGCCGGATAATCAGCCGCCTGACTACAACGCCGTTGAACGCATTATCGTGCACGATCAGGGGTGTGTGAATCCAACGGCCTGCATTGCGAATGCCGAAAAATTCCCCATTCAAACGATCCAGGGCGTCTATCGCTCTCACGCAGTAACACGGGGGTGGGGGGATATCGGCTACAATTACATCATCGACCGGCAGGGGAGGATCTACGAGGGACGATATGGCGGCAATGGCGTGCGCGCGGCGCATATTTACGCGGACGCACGGTGCGAAAATCTTAATGTGGGGTCGGCGGGCGTGTTGCTCTTGGGGGATCTCCGCGGCGGTCCGATGACCTCCGCGCAGTCCGAAAGCTTGGCGCGTTTGGCGGGATGGCTGGGCGCTACAAACGGCGTGGATTTCAGCGAAGTGAGCGCCACGACGACAACCTGGAGAAATCCGGGAAGCGGAGGTCAGTGCGACCTCACGCAGGGAGGATTCACCGGCTCGCTTACCGCCGCACGGCTCGTGAGCCACGGGGATGTAGAACCCGGCAATTCAGATTACTTTGATCTCTCGCCACAGCGCATACTCGCAGAAACTTTTTCTGCGCAGTTTTCCGCTTTCGCATATCAGAGCGACGCGAACGCACCCGCCTATTTCATTCGCGACGGAGCGCTTCATGAAGCATCGTCGGGAAGTGCGATGCTCCAAATCGATTCTGCACAGCTCGCGCTGTTCCCGCGCGCTTCTGCGGCAGCATTGCCCGATGGGACGCTGGTAAAATCTCCGACGCGTTCACGGGTCTATGTGATCGAAAGCGGTAAGCGCCGCCCTGTTCCCACCGCGGATCTTTTCGTTGCGCGCGGTTATCAGTGGGAGGCGATTCAAACCATTGCTGATCGAGAACTTGCGCTCATCCGTCTTGGCGCACCGGTTCCGTACTTGGATAGTGCGCTTGTGAAGGGAAGCGGCCAAGACGTTTTCGTCTTCGAGGGCGGTTCGTTGCGGCACGTGACGTCGGCTGCGCTTTTCTCGGCCCTTAAATACGTCTGGACGTCCATTCGCACGCTTTTGGATCAAGATATCGAGCAATACCCGAAAGGCGAGCCGAAGACGTTTCCTGATGGCACGCTCGTGAAGAGCCCCGCTCCGCGCGTATATCGCATCGAGGGCGGAGCGCGCAGAGCAGTGCTCTCTGCCCAACTTTTTTCCTCCTTGAAGTTTTCGTGGAGCGAAATCAAGCAGCTGTCCGATGAAGAGTTGGGACGCTACCCCGAAGGAACGGCGCTTGCGTGGCCAGACGGCGCCCTGCTTCGAGGCGAAGGACAAGAACGGGTCTATCTCATTCAGCAGGGATACCGCCGATGGATTCAAACCGCAGAGGCGTTTCGTGAATTCGGTTATCGCTGGCAGGATATCCGGATTGTTGCGCTTGAAGAAATACTTTCGGCACCGGAAGCGCAACCCATCGCGAATCAAAGCGACAGAAATCTTCTCCCGCAGCCATGGAATCCTCCTGCACCGGAACCCGTAATCAACAACCCGCCACTCGCTCCCACGACGGAGGAAGAACCGCTCATGCGCATAGGACTCTCGGTTATAGGGGCAGACAAACACCCCGGCACCCTGGTGGGCGTAAGTTATGATTCCGGGGCAGCGGTGAAACAGAATGGCGCAGTGCTCGCCACCCTCACGCCCGGCCAGCAATATTCCTTTACGCCGAGTGCCGACACCACATGGCGTATCGAGCCCGCAACATCCCAGGGCATTGCTACCGTCTCCACGTATACCGATCTTGGCTGGGCAGCGTCGGGCACGCCTCCTCCAAACGATAATCGTTTCCGCGGCGTTATTGAGGTGAAAGCCGCAAGCGACGGAACGACGTTTTGGCTCATCAACGAACTATTGATGGAGCAATATCTGAAAGGCATTGCCGAGACCATCAATGGCGATCCGGTGGAATACGGCAAGGCGTTTGTCATCGCGGCGCGTTCCTATGCGCTTTACCACTATCAAGGCGGCGGGAAGCGCGCGGGGGAACCGTTCGTTATACGACGCACGTCCGCGGATCAGCTTTATAAAGGATATAACTTCGAGCTGCGCGCAGCAGACCCCGTTGCCGCAGTCAACGCAACGCGGGGTATCGTGGCGATGTTCAACGGCAAACCCATCCTTGCGGCATATTCTTCAGGAGCGCCCGGGCCGACGAAGAGCGCCTGTGAAGCGCTGTCATCTGCGTTTTGCAATAACGCAGATTTTGCATATTTGAATGGAGGAGTGAACGATCCTGCCGATACCCTCTATCAAAACGGGGCAATATGCGGCGTCAGCGGCAACCACTGTGCCGGTATGGATGCTGCAGGCGCGCGTCGAATGGCGGAACTCGGGTCTTCGTACGCCGACATCCTTGTACGCTATTATCCGGGGAGTGCCCCAATATCACGATGGGAATAGAAATGCCGCCCAGGGAGGTCCTGTGGATTCTTATCCTGAACTGGAACGGATGGCGCGACACGATAGAGTGTCTGAAGTCCTTGAAGGCAGTACGCGTTCCGCCGGAGTACCAGCTCCGGATTCTCGTTGTTGATAACGGTTCAACAGACGCGTCGCTCCACGAACTCCGTTCGTTTCGAGCGAATATCGAGGCGCCCTCCTTCGAAATTCTCGAAACAGGAGCCAACTTTGGGTTTGCCGGAGGGAACAATGCGGGGATACGAAAGGCGCTGGAGGAGGGAGCGGATTGGGTGCTTTTGCTGAACAACGACACGGTCGTTGACGGGAGCTTTGCGGCAAAGCTCCTTTCCTCAGGGAAGGAAGATTCCCGCATCGGCCTACTCAATCCGAAGATCCTCCTTTATGAGGCGGAAGCACCACATCGGAGAATTTGGTTTATGGGAGGGAGGGTTGATTGGTTGCGCACCCGCGGCAGGCACGTGGGATACCGCCAAGAAGATCAAGGGCAATATGATGCGCCCCCCATTCAAGATTCTGATTACTCGACGGGATGTTGCGTATTGGCGCGCGCGACGGCCCTGCGAGAAATCGGCTTGCTCCCGGAGGAGTATTTCGTCTACCATGAAGATGTTGCATGGTCGCTTACCGCGCGGAAGCACGGGTGGCGATGCGTGGTCGTGCCGGCAGCGGTGGTGTGGCATAAGGGAGCAGCATCCAGCAGGGAGTACTCCGCTTCGTATATTCGGTACCACGTGCGCAACGGCCTGATCCTCGTGAGGCGTGCCGGAAACCCCATGCAAATCATGGCCGCGTATTTTTTCACGCTCCCGCGGGTACTGTGGCAATACGCGAAGTGGATGCTGTTTCCTCGAAAGCGTCTCTGGGTCTCCGCCACACTTGGAGGAATCCGCGATGCATGGCTGGGGCGCACCGGTCCAATCCTTGAATCTCTAAATCCTAAAACCGTCCCGCAAAGCGGGATCCCGCTTTCAAGCAAACGGAAACAGGTGGCGGGAAAATCCTAAACAAACCCGAAACTCCAAAAAGTTCAAACCCGCTTAGGGTTTAGAGATTCGGATTTAGAGTTTTCTTGCGAAGCAAGGTTTATGGCATTCGACATCGTTTCTCCCAAAGAGGCGCAAGAGCAAGGGCGGGCGCCTCGCGTAGTGATCGAAATGAAGCCCCGCTCCGCGGGGCCGCGGTGGTGGTTGCGCATCGTGACGCTATTTCTCTTCATCGGCGTTGCGGTTTTCGGCTTCCTCACCGTGAAGGCCGGCACGACCTTCAGCGTCGTATCAGAACGCGTGACGTCTTTTCTCGGCGTTGAACCCTCCCGTCTGCCTTTGAGCGATCCGCGCGAGAAGGATCGTATAGATTTTCTTCTTCTCGGTCTTCGCGGCGAGGGGGACCCCCACGGCGGCCTTCTTACAGATACGATGATGGTGGTTTCCATTCATACGACACGCGATGAGGTCGCGCTCATTTCTCTTCCGCGCGACACCTACCTCACGATTCCCATCGTCCAACAGCGCGCGAAAATCAATGAGGCGTTCGCGATCGGCGAGCAGCAGCAGCCGCAGGGCGGCGGATTGTTCCTTGCGAAACTTGCCGCGCAAGAAGTGCTGGGTATCAATATCGATTATGTTGCGGCGGTGGACTTTACCGCCTTCAAGGAGGCGATTGATCTGCTCGGCGGAATCGAGGTGGACGTTGCCAAGCCCCTCCGCGAAACTCAGCAATGGGGAGGGATTGATTTTTCGGTTCCTGCGGGCCGGCAGCATATGGACGGCGACACGGCTCTTTTCTATGTGCGCTCACGTTTCACTACTTCGGATTTCGACCGGGCCCGGCGCCAGCAAGAAGTGGTACTGGCGGTTCGAAATAAAGCGCTTTCCCTCGGATTTCTGGGAAACCCCGCGAAAATCGCCGGCATCTTTGATATTCTCGGGCGCCACGTTCGTACCGATGTCGCAACGGAGGATATCCCGCAGCTTTATACCATCGCATCGCAAGTTGGAGGTGCTGCGCCTCGCCAACTCGTTATCGATACAGGAAGCGGCCTTCTCCGTTCCACCACCCTGAACGGTTCCTACGTACTTCTGCCGGCAGACGGGACATTCGAAACTATTCGCGAGCGGGCGAGGAATATTTTCGGGGTTTCCCCGGCATCGGAGTAGACACTTATCCGTATGAAGAAAATACTCGCCATCATCGTTGTAGTGTTTCTCGTCGGTGGAGCAGGTTTTGCCCTGGGGCTTGCTGCGGGTTGGGGGAGCTTTGGGGCAACATTTCAACCGCCGCCGAGCACCATCACGGAGCTTCTCTGGGAGACCTACGACGTGCTTCGTGACAGCTATATCGCCCCGGAAGAGCTCTCCGACGAAAAATTATTGTACGGCGCCATCCGCGGCCTCGTGGAAGCGGCAGGCGATCCTTACACCGAGTTCTTCGCTCCGGAGGAAGCGCGGCTCTTCCTTGAAGACGCGAGCGGACATTTCGAGGGGATTGGTGCGGAGATTGGGTTTCGCGATCGCGTGCTCACAGTCATAGCGCCGCTGAAGGGCTCGCCTGCTTCTACTGCAGGCCTGTTGTCCGGAGACGCGATTCTTGCCATCGACGATGTTTCGACTGCCCGTATGACGCTGGCGGAAGCGGTATCGCGTATTCGGGGAGGTGCGGGAAGCAGCGTGGTGCTCGAGATTTTTCGAGAGGGGCAAGAGTCGTCCTTTGACGCCACCGTCACTCGCGCGCGCATCACGATTCCCACGATTGAACTTGACCGGCGCCCGGACGGCATCGCAGTGGTGCAGCTATTCAACTTTTCGGAGGATTCACCGCAACTCTTCCGCGAACTCGCCTCGGAACTTGCCTCGGATCCGCCGGCGGGCCTTGTACTCGACCTTCGCGATAACCCCGGCGGGTACCTCGATGCCGCCGTTGATATCGCAGGGTGGTTTCTGGAGAATGACGCGGCGGTGGTGATCGAGCGCCAGCGCGGCGAAGACGACAATATTCTCCGGACGGATGGGTCGGGTGCGCTCGCATTCCTGCCGACCGTAGTGCTCATCAACCGAGGTACCGCATCGGCCGCGGAGATCCTTGCGGGCGCGCTCCGTGACAACCGCGCGGTGCCGCTTATCGGAGAGACGAGTTTCGGGAAGGGCACCATTCAGGAGCTTCCGCGGCTCTCAGGGGGCGCTGCGCTGAAGGTCACGATAGGGGAATGGCTTACTCCAAAAGGAGCTTCGCTCCGTGAGAACGGCCTTGAGCCGGATATCGCGATAGGAGATGATCCCGCAACGCCCGCCGACGAGGGAATCGAGAAGGCAGCGGCAACACTTCTCGTTCGATGACCATCCCTGGCGCACGGGCACGCGTCACACTCCTGATTCGAGGAAGGGTGCAAGGCGTCACCTTTCGGGAAGCTGCCCGAGAGCGGGCCCGACATCTTCAGATTGTCGGTGTCGCCGAGAATCGTGCGGACGGGAGCGTACGCATTGTCGCGGAGGGAGTGCGCATTACTCTGGAAGAGTTCGTCCGGTGGTGCCGGGAGGGGCCGCCACTTGCTTCGGTCTCCGACGTACAGGTAGAATGGGGAGAAGTCGGACCGTTCCCTGGAGAGGATTTCAGTATTCGGTAAAAGAGTATGAGGGTCATTCTTCTTACAGACGTCAGCGATGTGGGCAAGCAGTGGGAGGTGCATGATGTCTCTGACGGTTACGCGCGCAATGTACTCATTCCCCGAGGGCTGGCCGCTATTGCTGCGGAAGCGCATATGAAACAAGCAGAACAAGCACGGCAACAACTCGCACAACAAGAGGAAGAGGAACTGCGAAAAGTTCAAGAGCTTGCATCCGCCATCGACGGCTTTGAGGTGGTGATTCGTGCGCGCACGAATCCAAACGGGGATCTCTACGCTGCAGTGACACCGCGCCAAATCGCCGATGTGTTAGCGAAAGAGGGGCACGAAGTGCCGTTGCGCGCGCT
>MHSZ01000016.1:19767-23458 GCA_001824745.1 Candidatus Terrybacteria bacterium RIFCSPLOWO2_01_FULL_58_14
CGAACCGGTGAAGCACATCGGGGAATACCCGGTGATGGTCACGCTGGATCACGGACTTGAGGCGCAACTGAAACTTATCGTGGAAGAGGAGCCGGAAAGTTCTTCGCCGGAAGAATCTCGCCCCGATAGTTCATGATCACGCGGTATCTTTTTGTCACCGGCGGCGTGATGTCGGGCATCGGGAAAGGTATTGCAGTTTCTTCCATAGCCCGAATCTTGAAAGACCGCGGTCTCCGCGTCGCCCCGGTAAAGATCGATCCCTATATCAACGTTGATGCGGGTACAATGAATCCCCTGGAACACGGGGAGGTTTTTGTCACAGAGGACGGCATGGAGTGCGACCAGGATCTTGGGAACTACGAACGGTTCTTGGACGAATCGCTTACCGGCCATCACTCCATTACCACCGGCCAGATTTATCAAACGGTGATCACGCGGGAGCGGAACCTCGGCTACGGCGGCAGGTGTGTTGAGGTGGTGCCCGATATTCCCAACGAAGTGATTCGGCGCCTCCGCGAGGTAGCCCGCCGCCGGCGCGCGGATGTGGTGATTGTCGAAGTCGGCGGAACGGCGGGGGAGTACCAGAACATCCTTTTTTTGGAAGCGGCGCGCCTGATGCGGCGCGGGAATCCGCGGCACATTGCGGTGGCGCTTGTATCGTATCTTCCTATTCCGCACGCAGTGGGAGAGATGAAGACGAAACCGACGCAACAGGCCGTGCGCGCGTTGCAGTCGGCAGGATTGCAGCCGGATTTCATCATCGCGCGCGGTGCTCAATCATTGGATGCGCCGAGAAAACGAAAACTCGCGCTCTTCTGCAATGTAGATGAGGCCCGCATCATCTCGGCTCCCGATGCAGAATACATATATCGCGTGCCGGAGCTTTTTGAGCGCGAGCGACTCGGAGATCGTCTTCTCGAAACGCTGCATATTTCGTCACGACGATACCGAAGACCTTCGGGCGGTATTGCTGCTCCTTGGCGGCGGCTCTTGCGGCGCATCGATCGCGCGCACGGAGAGCTCCGCATTGCCCTTATCGGCAAATATTTTGCTACCGGCAGCTTTGTGTTAAGCGACGCGTATCTTTCCGTTATTGAAGCGCTCAAACACGGAGCGTGGGCCGTGGGCCGCAGACCCGTGCTCGTATGGATCGATGCGGAGCAACTCGAACGCGATACTCGAGCTCTTGCAGTATTGGGAAAGTTCCACGGCCTTCTCGTCCCCGGCGGTTTCGGAGGCCGAGGCGTGGAAGGGAAACTTCGCGCCATACGATTCGCGCGCGAACACCGCATTCCGTTCCTCGGTCTTTGCTACGGCATGCAGCTTTCCGTAGTAGAGTTCGCCCGCAACGTCTGCGGGCTTTCCGGCGCACATACGACCGAGGTCAATCCGAAGACCCGCCATCCCGTGATCGACATTCTGCCGGAACAGGAGCGATTGCTTCGCGAGCGAGTCCTCGGCGGCTCTATGCGGTTGGGGTTGTTCCGTTGCGCGCTTAGGCCTTCGAGCGTCGCAGCGAGGGCGTATAAGGCGCGGGAAACCCAAGAGCGACACCGTCATCGCTACGAACTCAACAACGCGTATCGGGAGATTCTGGAACGAAAAGGAATGCGCATGTCCGGCGTCAATCCCGACCGCGATCTCGTGGAGATCGCCGAGCTTCCCGGGCACCCCTTCTTTGTGGGCACGCAGTTTCATCCGGAACTTCAGTCGCGGCCATTACACCCGCATCCGTTGTTTGTCGCATTCGCAAAAGCTGCGGCTCGACGAAAAAGATAAAGAAATGACGCCCAGAGGGGGCGTCAGAGTTTTCTGGAGAGGATATCAATGAAGTTTCCCTGCGGGTATTGGTACCAGAGCGTCTTGAATCCTGCTGCGCGGAGTTCCGCGCGGAGTTCATTCGGAGGCCAGAGCGCGAAGTAGCGCTTTGCTTTCAGGCGAGCGCTGTCGCGGATCTCTTCGCCTTCGCCGCGGACGACGGAGAGGAGGAACGAGCCGTGCGGTTTGAGAATCTTTGCGATTTCGCGCAGTACGCTGGGAAGCGATGCGGATGGTACGTGAAGGAGCGAGGCGTATGCCCATACCGCATCGAAGCTTTCGGCGCGGAAACCGAGGTGCTCGATGTCCATGACGATTCCTTGAAGCCCCTCGGAGTGCGCGATGCGGATCATCGCCGGAGAGAAATCGAGACACAGAGGATCGTGGCCTCTTGCCCGAAAGATCGCCGCATCTCTGCCTCCGCCGCTTCCCAAATCAAGGATACGAGAAGCGGGGGAGAGGGAAGCGAGGAAATACTCGAGGGTACGGTGCGCTTTGGGAGTACGCTCCCAGTAGTCGCATGTTACGCGCATGTACTCCTCGGCGCCCTCTTCGTAGGCGGCGAGATTCAAGGCGCGATGGTTGCGCATTGTAGCGACGGAACCTCCTTTAGGAAAGAGCCGTGACGTTCTTCAGGCCCCCTGCGGCACGATGTCGACGCGAGCAGCCGTGCGGACTTTGCCGTCGAAGCGGCGCTTTTTCACCGTCGTGAACCGCACGATGCCCGGTACAAGCGCGTAAAGCGTGTCATCGCCTCCACGCGTGACATTGACGCCGGGGAGAAATTTTGTACCTCGTTGCCGCACAAGGATAGTTCCTGGTTTGGCCGTTTGGCCGTCATGGAGTTTGACGCCCAAATATTTAGGAGCCGAATCGCGGCCGAGCCGCGTGGAACCCGCGGCTTTCGTCTTTGCCATAGTGTATCGATAGTAACGGAAAAATGCAGGATGGTCAAGAAGATTGAAGGCCCCGTTTCTTTGGGGCCTTCGAGCGGCGTTTCGCGTCGGGCTTGTCGCCTCCTGCTAGAAAGCAAGCGCGAGAATGACTACGAGCGCGATGATACCTGCCGCGAGAGGGTAGCGACGGCAGAACGCGCCGACCGTTCTGCCGAGCGATGTGAGGGCTCGCCGCAAGAACCGCAAGTATGCGTTCGCCATTTGGGAGCCACCCGCGATCCAGCCGACGCCGTAAAGTACGAGACCCAAGACGGCGGCGAGGACAAAGAGCGAACCCAAAGCGGAGATAAGATTACTCATGCAAAGAACCTCCCTTCAGCGCGGCTCAGGGCGAGAATAGCCGTCCTGATGCACAACGTATTGCGGGTCGACCAACTCGCAAAACTCGTGGTGAGTTTGTCGAACCACCCTGGAACAAAGAACATATCCGATTCGATATATTATTCTACCATATTTATAGCAAAAAGCAACTATTGCTGAGGCGTTGCGTATGGAGTAAAAGAAAACGAACCATGAAGGATTTTTTGGAGCAATACCGTCACGACGTGTTGTTGGCAGCGGGGATTGCCCTTGTGGCTTTTACCGCTTTCGGCCTGGGACGGGCGACGGCTCCTCTGGGAGAAAAAGGGGAATGGCGCGTGCAGGAGCTTCCCCTGGAAGCCTCGGTGAGAGCCCTGGAAGCCGCCGGGGGCGACGATACTGAGGAAAGGGGAGGAGTGCCGCCTCTTTCCGGGACTGCGGGAGCGTTCGTGGCTTCCAAAAATGGCACTCGATACTATTTGCCCGAGTGCTCCGGCGTCAATCGCATAAAAGAAGAAAACAGGATCTGGTTTGCGAGTGAGGAAGAAGCGCTTGCTGAGGGATACGCGCCGGCAAAGAATTGCCCGGGATTATCGGCACAGTAGGTAAAGATGCCG
>MHSZ01000017.1:0-961 GCA_001824745.1 Candidatus Terrybacteria bacterium RIFCSPLOWO2_01_FULL_58_14
AAGATAGGGCAGCAACGGGGCTGCGAGCAGGGTCCCCAGCGGCAACCAGAACGCCCCGGCCGCCGCAACGACAAAACCCCATACGGTGACGATGGGCAGGAGCGGAACGACGATGAGGTTGCTTACGGGCGCGACGAGCGAAACCTTACCGAACGTTGCGATGAGAAGCGGCAGCACAACAAGCTGAGCCGCACACGTCATCGCGAGCACCTCGCTAATCCAGCGCGGCAATCGAACAAACCAACGGAGAAAAAGCGGCGCAAAAAACATGATGCCGAGCACCGCGAGAAAAGAGAGCTGAAACCCCACATCGCGTGTAAGTGTCAGAGGAGACACTGCGACCATCACCGCGGCCGCGGCAACGGCAGCGCGCACGCCCGATCCTCGACGCGAAAAGATCGGTGCCGCCCGGAGTGAAACGCCCATGATCGCAGCGCGAACGGCAGAGGCAGGAAGCCCGATGAGCGCCACAAAGACCGTGACGGCGAAGGCGGCGAAAGAAAATGCGTGGTGGCGCCACATTCCCGCCGCAAGCCCCAACGCCATAAGCATCCCCACAATGATCGTGATATTCATGCCGGAGACCGCGACGATGTGGCGCAACCCGGAACGGTTGAGCGATTCCTTGAAATCATCGGTCATCGAGCCCTCATCTCCCAAAAGGAGCGCCTTGAGAATCGCTCCCTCGCGGTAAGGAAGAACCTCAAGAGCGCTGCGGTCAAGCGCCGCGCGCGACGCATTCAGCGCGCGGCCAAAAGGATTTCCGCCTCTTCCCACCACGACGATCTCTTCGGCGTCGAGCAAGGCCGAAACACCGTCTTTCGCGAGGTACGCCGGATAATCAAATCCCTCGAAGACCTCGGGCAATCTGACCCGGCCTCGTACCGAAACGGCGTCGCCGTATGCGACTTCGTCCTGACGAGAGGCGAAAACGAGCATACGACCCGAAGCAGCAACGCCT
>MHSZ01000017.1:991-9090 GCA_001824745.1 Candidatus Terrybacteria bacterium RIFCSPLOWO2_01_FULL_58_14
TGCAAGTTCACCGAGAAAGCCCTCGGTACGAAACATCCCGAGTGCTACACCGATAAGGACCGCGCCGATCGCAACCGTCGCATAACGCGAACTCCCAAACTCCGCGCGAGCGGGATATCCCAGCGATATTGCAATCGCTCCCCCACCCAACAACATCCAGGACAACCAGAATGTCGGCACACCCGTCGCCGTAAGCGCCGCTCCCGCGAGAAAGCCGAAGCAGCCGAGAAGAAAAATACGCGACGGCGTCACCTGCATCGCAATGAGCTTAGCAATCCCGATATCGAACAGACAAGCAGAGGATTGACAGATCTCTCCGTATCTGATAAAAACGCATTAGCGCTTTGTCATTTCACGCACGGAGGTATAGCGTTGATCACGCACTATTTCCCGAATCCCCCGGACAGAACGGCGCTTGCCGAAACCGTTCGGATGGCTGCCGAACACGTCGGTTTCTCCTGTAAAGAACTTCCCTTCTCGCTCCGTCTTGCAGAAAGCGGCATCGGCCCCGGCTTCTACGGCGGCTACCTCGCCTTTCTCCTCACGCGACGCCTCGGCAGGTTCGAGGAAGCGAGAATTTGTATCGAGGCCAGAAGCAACGCCCCCATAGTAAGCGTCGCGGGCCGCTTCCCTTCTCTCAACCTGGAAGCTCGACTCATACGCGGCACGCCCCGCATCCGTTGGGAAGCGCGGCATCCTGGACAACTGTTCCATTCCAAGCTCTTCTCGAACGTCTACGGATTCCTCACAATGATCCAAGACGAGCTCGGCCCCAACAGCAAACGAATCGACTAACAGCGCCGATCACCGGCCCCGCGAACGCGGGGTCGCTTCTTCGCCAATTCCGCTCCCGTGCGCTCGCGGGACTGCGAGATTTCTCGAGCACAGGCGGAGCAACGAGCACCCCGCACAACGCGGGGTCTTCGTTTTGGCAATTGCGCAGATGTCGTACTGTGCTACAACGTATCGAGAACGCAGCACATTCCCAAAAGGAGCGGCTATGCACACGGTGGAGCCGAAAGTGTTCCTCATCGGAGAGACCCGCATCGTAGAGGAAGGTCTCAAAGAGTACCTCGCGCACATCGGCGTGCCCGATTGGATGTCTGACGCGCCGACGGATGCAGAACGGCTCGTCGAAGTCATGGGTCGCCTCTGCTATCGAAGCTTCAAACCAGGCCTCAATTCCAATGTGACGAAAGTCCGCGAACACAACGCGGACTATCTCGCCAACATCCTCTCCGTGAAACACGGCTCGGTCATCGAGCACCCGGTGATGAACTTCGTCTTCGCCGATGTCTCGCGCGTCTTCACGCACGAACTCGTGCGCCATCGCCCGGGTGTTGCGATCTCGCAGGAAAGCCTGCGTTTCGTCCGACTCGATGACCTCGGCCAGTGGCTGCCGACGGTGATACGAGAAGATCCCGAAGCGGTAGAAATCTTCGCGCGTACGTTCGAAGATCTCGAGCGCCTCCAACAGGAACTCGCCCAGCATTTTCAACTCGACGCGCCGGGTACGCCGTTTGAACGGAAGAAAATCGTGACCTCAGCCATACGGCGCTTGGCGCCCGACGGCCTTGCCACCACGATCGGCTGGTCTGCCAACCCGCGGACTATCCGCTGGGTGCTCGAGATGCGCACCCATAAAAGCGCGGAGGAAGAAATCCGTCTCGTCTTCGGCAAAGTCGGCGCACTCGTGGTTGCACGCTACCCCCACCTCTTCGGCGACTTTACCGTCGAGATGGCGGACGGGCTTCCCTCCTACAAGCCCAAAAACAGCAAGATCTAAACTCACACGGCCCCGCATAAACGGGGCCGTTGCTCTTGCCATTTCTGCAGCGAGAAAAACGAGCTGCTGCAGAAATGAGCACCCCGCTTACAAGCGGGGTGACAACTTTTTACGCGGCCGCCACAACGGGCGCCTCGGCTGCCGGCCTGCTTTCCTCTTCCAGATCGATCTCGCAGATTCCTCCAACGCACGCGAGCTCTTGAGCGCCTTTTGTTTGATCGTCTTTCTCATACGCTACGATCTGGGCGAAATCCACCTGCGGGAGATCGCGCGCGAGCTCTTCGTAACGCTCCTTGGTGATTTCTTCAAATGGCGCTAGCCGATAGGCGGTGTCCGAACGCGGCAAAAACGAGAGCCCTCCGAGCATATCCCACCGCTCATAGAGCCAGTGGGCTGTCGCGACCCATTCGTCTTCGCCGACCGATACCGTCACGGAAGGATTGTGTTCGGTGTAATGCTCTTTCACCATCTTCCAGTGCTCCAACTGCTGAAGTGCGGTGAGATCATTTCGCATCACCGCTCCTTCGGGCGCTGCAACGGGAAACTCCAGCACGTACGTCGTCGCCGATCCCTCGGTTTGCCCCACTTCGGGATAATACGGGAACTTCTGCTCCTTGAGCATGGTGAAGAGCGGATCGGTCGCCGAGATGCGGATACGCCGAATGTAGTACCGCGCGTGGCGCGGGTGCATGCCCGACGCGGCATCCACTAGCTGCGAAACGGTCCCGGACGGCTTCACGCAGGTCACCGCAGTGGACGGATTGATGCCAAAACGTTTCGCGTACTCGCGATTCACTTCCAGCGCCCGCTCTTTGAGCTTCCGCAGCATATGGGGGTTGCGCACTGCGGGACAATCCCATTGACCGGTGATCGAAACGCCCAAGAGGCGCTCTTCCTCACAGTTCTGCTTCCACTCTTTGGAGAGATAGGGGAAATCCGTGAGGGTGGACTGATAGGTGCCGAGAATAGTGGCGATCCTGATTTTCTGAAGGAGCGTCTCTTCGGTATCTTCTGCGCGCGCGACCACTTCTGTGAGATTACAGAACTGTTTGGATTTCAAGATGATCTCGCCGCACGGATTCGTTCCGCATGTGGCGTAGTCCTTCGCAAACACCTTCCAGCGGCGCTCGGGGAGCTGTGCTCGCACCCCGCCCCGATTGAAGATCCCCCGCTCGCCCGTGCCGGACCTGGCAAGGGAGAGCCACTCTTCCAGAAACTGTGTTGCGGTCGGTTTTTCGTTATAGACCGCAGAGTTATTCGCCAGGCTGCGCTGCGGCTCGGTGAGATAAAACTGCCCCACCTTCGCATCGCGCATTTCTACGTCATCAAGGTCCGAAAGCGAGATGAGCGCGGACCGCCGTACGCCGCCCATCACCACCACCTCGCCAATCTTGCATACGATATCGTGTACATCGAGATTCGACAGGCGTTTGCCTTGCCGACCAAGAATCTTGTACCGAGAAAACTCCAACAATGCTCGCAGGGGCTCCGGCCCCGAACTCCGACCGCCCATCGTATGGAGACGCGCGCCTGCAGGACGAACCTTTGAAAAATCGAAGGTGATATCCCGACCCTCGTACCACGCACGAAGTCCGATCGTCAGCGCATCGCCCCATCCTTCTTTGCTGTCTTCGATGACATGCGGAGAAAGTTTCGTGCCGGTCTGTCGCTTCACGATCGGCAGCTCCTGCGCGGTTTGGCTCTCCACTGAGAAACCTACCCCGGTACCGCACATGAGAAGATACATAATCTCTGCGAAGTCCTCGAGTTTCGTCGGTGCGATGTACGAGCAGTTATATGCGGAAACGTTCGTCGTGCGCACGGCTTTGCCCGCACCCCACATGAGCCGCATCGAGGGCATCACCCCGTGTACGAGAACGGCGTTGCGAATTTCCGTATACTCTTCCTCTGCGAGACGCTCACCGAGACGTTCCCGCATGAACGCGAGGTATCGATCCACGGTTTCCACCCACGTTTCCCTTCTCCCCTCCTCTTCAATCCATCGCGAATAAGTGCGGTAATAGATAAACTCGGCAAGCGGATTGCGGAAATAACGCTTACTCTCTTCGGAAAGTTTTTTTACGTGTTCGGGAACAAGCCGCTGTTTCTCGCGAACGAGCGCGCGTTCCTTCCGATAGAGAATGTAGGCCTTTGCCGTCTTGGGGAAATCATCCATGATGAGCGCCTCCTCGACGACGTCCTGAATCTCTTCGATATGCGGTGCGTGCGCGGGCGCATATCGCTTCGTGAGTTCCCGCACGACATGATCGGATACTCGCTGCGGATCGCGTGCGAGATTTCCCTCGAGGGCGGCCTGCATCGCGCGGAAAATCGCGTTCGTGATGCGCGTTTGATCAAAAAGCACGACACGTCCGTCGCGCTTGCGTACCCGCGTGAAGGGAATCTTCGGATGAGGAGCGGCAGCGACCATGAATGGATGCAGTATAGCACGCCCCCTATCGATCGTCTCATCCACAACCCCTCAAAAAGAGAACGCCCTCCGGCAAGAAGCCCGAGGGTGCCCATCCTGCGGCTCCCCGCGCCTTCACTTCCCTTTTCCCTCATCGCCTCCCCGATCCTTGATCTTGCGGCGAATAAAGGCCGGCACCTCCAAGGGGTCTTCGTCCGGCTCGAGAAGCTTCTGTTCGTGCGGAGAGGCGGCGGAGGCCGTCGCCTGGAAACCGCCGTTCTCCCCGATGGTTCGCAGGGCTCTCGGACCCGCGGCAGGACGCTCAACAGTACGCGTAGGAGATACTGTGGGGCCCAAGCCTGTTGCGATAACGGTCACCCGCGCTGCGCGCTTGGGCATTGAGCGGTCAATGACCGCGCCGAAGATGATTTTCGCGTCAGGGTCCACGGATTCGGTAATCATTTTTGCGGCTTCGTGGACTTCCTGCATGGTAATCTCCGGACCGCCGATAACCGAAAAAAGGATCCCGCGTGCCCCCTGAATGGAGGTATCGACAAGCGGAGAAGAAATCGCACTCTTGGCCGCATCGAGCATCCGATGCTCTCCCGACGCCTTCCCGATGCCCATGTGGGCAACGCCGGCATCCACCATGATCGCTTTCAGATCTGCGAAGTCCACATTGATGAGGCCGGGAACCGTGATGAGTTCCGCAATGCCCGCCACGGCCTGGCGCAACACCTCGTTGGCCGCACGGAATGCGTGGAGGAGCGACGTCTGCTTGTCGATCACCTCGAGAATACGATCGTTATCGATAGTGACAATCGCATCGACATTTCGGCGCAATGCCTCCCACGCATCGGCAGCAATACGGGCGCGCTGGCGTCCCTCGAACGCAAAGGGTCGCGTCACCACGCCCACAACCAAAGCACCCGCCTCTTTCGCCGCTTCGGCGACAATCGGTGCCGCCCCCGAACAGGTGCCTCCGCCGAGTCCGCCGGTCACGAAAATCAAATCCGCGCCCTTCATCGCGTCGCGGATTTCTTCACGACTCTCTTCTGCGGCTTGACGCCCCAGATCGGGATTCATCCCTGCCCCGAGTCCTCGCGTTGTCGCTTTCCCGATGTGTACCTTAGTAGAAACGTTCGTGTGGTGGAGGTCCTGGGCGTCCGTGTTGATCGCAACGAACTCCACGCCGCGCACTTTCGTCGCCACCATATGCGCAACGGCGTTCGCGCCGGATCCACCGACGCCGATAACGCGAATCTTCGCGAATGTCTCGTATGGTGGCTTCACTGAAGGCATAAAGCGCTTTGAGAAAACCGTCTCCTCGTTCTCGGACTACACCTTCTTTTGCGGTGCGTCAACGGGAACACTGCAGCGAAATTACGGAAGGAGGGAACGGAAAAACTTCCCCACGCCGCCTCCGGAGAACCGCGCGCCGGGAAGTTTGGGGAATGACAAATGCGGGCCTCGACGGGCAGCGCCGGAAGCATCTGCAACGGCAAACACGATGCCCAAGGCCGTGGCATAGGAAAAATTCGCGGCGACATCCTTGGGACCACTCACGGCATTGGGATACCCCAGCTG
Organism: Candidatus Terrybacteria bacterium RIFCSPLOWO2_01_FULL_58_14; assembly: GCA_001824745.1. GTDB lineage: Bacteria > Patescibacteriota > Minisyncoccia > Terrybacterales > 2-01-FULL-58-14 > 2-01-FULL-58-14. The sequence continues at coordinate 6,775 of MHSZ01000017.1, forward strand.
GACGGGCAAGTGGAAGGCCTGTCGTGCCGTCTCCACGATGCCGGGAATATTCGCCGTGCCCCCGCTTAGCACCACGCCGCCTGGCAGGAGGCGCCATCGGCCGATACGCTTGAGTTCCTGGCCGACAAGCTCGAAGATCTCTTCGAGCCGTGCATCGATAATCTCTGCCAACTCGCGCCGAGAAAACGACGTGCCATCCTGCAATGGGTCAATAACGGAGAGTTCCACGCTCTCGCGCTTTCCGATGGTTCCCGCGTTTGCGGCGCCATACTCATGTTTGGCAATCTCTGCTGCATCAATCGCGCATCGCAGGCCGATCGCGATGTCATTGGTGATGTGCGCACCGCCGATGGGAAGAATCGTCGTCGCGAGAAGTTGTCCATCTTCAAACACCGCCACATCTGTCGTACCGTGCCCGATATCCACGAGTGCCACGCCGAGCTCGCGCTGACGCGGCGTCAACACCGCCCGAGCCGTCGCAAGAGGACTCACGATAAGATCATGATCATCCAAATCGCTCTGCGCGAGTACCTGCCGGATATTCTTCACGTGCGGTGTAGCGCTCGTCAGCACCACCGCCTCCACCTCAAGCCGAGTCCCCTGCATCCCTTCGGCCTCTTTAATATTCCGCTCTCCGTCCACGATGTATTCTCGCGGGACAACAGTGAGCACCTCGGTGTTCCGTCCCAAAGAAATCGCGCCAGCGGCCTCGAGTACCCGCCGGATATCGTCAGGGCCGATACGATTGTCCGAACGGGAGACGACGACGAGACCGCGGCTCGGCACCGAACCGACGTGAGGGCCGCCAATACCGACGTAAGCGCCGCCCACTGCGGTGCCAAGACGTCGTTCGAGCTCTCCCCGCAGCGACGACACCGCTCTGGCGGCATCATCGATCGCAACGATCATTCCGCGGCGAATACCTGCAGCCGGCACGGTCGCGGCGGCAACGATCTCCACGCCCTCCGGAGCATCGCTTCCGCGGCGCGCCGCGAGCATACGGAACGCATGCGAACCCAGATCAAGCCCGATAAGAAAGTCGCGAGACACGATAAGTATTGAGCGGCTCGCGATGGGAAAACGCGTCGCAGAAACTCCCCCGCTCGCCGATCATGTGAAATCGATTGTGGCGAGGATACGCCGTTCCATCAATTCCATCCGGTGTGCTTCTCGCTGCTCATAATGCCGGTATCCTGCCAAATGCACCATACCATGGACGAGAAGAACCGCAAGGTGTGCTTTGCGGGTTCGACGGAAACGACGCGCTTCACGCTCCGCCACCGGAACGCACAGGATAATATCGCCGGTGATCGCTCCGCGTCTTCTCGTATAGGAAAAGGAAAGAACATTCGTGACGCGAGTGCGAGGATACGATCGGCGTGGAGGATGCGCCTTCAGTAGGCGCGCCATCCTCCGTTCCCCGACCAGCGCAACGCCAATTTCCGCGGAAGTGGCGTGGAGCCCGTCAATCGCTCCCCTAAGCACCCGCCGCAAAAACGCCAGCGGCAAGCGCTGGCGGGTGTAATTCTCAATCGTCGCGAAATTCCCCGCGCTACGACGAACGCCTCCCCTCATCAAGTTTTCCCATCTTATAGAGCATCTCGTACTCTTGCGTGAGTGCCGCGCGCCGATGCGCCGCTCGCCGCCGTTCTCCGCGATTCGCTTTCGGCTTGAGAAAACGAATCTTCCTCGCCTGGAGGAGCACGCCCGCACGCTGAACTCGCCGAGTGAAACGGCGAATAAGCGCACCGGTAGATTCACGTTCGCGTCGGGTAACCTGAACCATGGTTTAAAAATTGAGAATAGAGAATCGAGAATGGGGACTGCCCTACGCTAAACATCGAGCGTACCGGGCCCCTGCTGCCATCCGCCGAGGAGATGGAGGTGAAGATGCTCGATCACTTGGCCTCCGCCGCGGCCGACGTTGATTGCCACCTTGTATCCGCGATCCTGCAAACCGAGCGAGGCCGCAACCTCTCGCGAAAAATCCAAAAGTGTTCCGAGAAGTTCGCGATCGCGAGCAGTGGTATCGGCGAGAGAGGAAAGGTGCCGCCGGGGAACAATAAGGATGTGGATCGGAGCTTTTGGCTGAATATCGCGAAACGCCACTGCCTCGCTCACTTCCGCGATGATCTCCGTGTCCGTTTCCTTTCGCGCGATGCGGCAGAACAGACACGCCATCGCCGCGTATCCTAGCGCATGCCGGAAAAAGAATCAATGACCCCGCTTGAATTCCACGCTGAAGTGTAACATTTCGTCTCGGGTGCCGCCTCGGAAAGATGCGTCGGTCGCCCCAGCGCGGCGACCGCGCTCCGC
>MHSZ01000017.1:9101-9510 GCA_001824745.1 Candidatus Terrybacteria bacterium RIFCSPLOWO2_01_FULL_58_14
GCCCCGCCAGTTGAGCGGAATGTCTCGGAGCCCCGGAGGGCTTGGTCCCGAGCTTCACGAGGGCATCCGGGGCGAGAGTCAAGGCTGCCGCTCGTCGCTGGAACGAGCGGACAGCCGGTTCCGCGAAGCTGGCGGGGCTCCGGCACCATGCCCGCTCGGCCTCCGGAGGCTTTCCGAGGCGACACCGCTCGACGTCTTGCGCCGCATCAAACGCGGTTGCACTTCAGCGTGGAATCCGCTGCGATCGCTGTTCTGCTTTTTGCAACCGATTCCTGAGAATAGGGATAAGCGACCCGCGTTTCACCGTCTCCTGCGCGCCGCTCGCCATGGACCGGAGAATCACCGTATCGTCAGAAACTTCCTTCTGCCCCAGAATCAACACGTAGGTCGCGCCGCGCTTATCCGCAAT
>MHSZ01000017.1:9583-10362 GCA_001824745.1 Candidatus Terrybacteria bacterium RIFCSPLOWO2_01_FULL_58_14
TTGATGCTATCCCTCCCAAATGAAGCTCGAATGCGAAATTTCTCCCGCCGGAGTTCTTCAAAGAGCGCCGGGGCTTTCCGTTTCGCTTGCTCGCCCAGCTGTACGAGAAAGACCTGTGGCGCAGCCGGTTCAGGCGGATGAATATCCGCGGCCCGCATGGCAGCAATAATGCGCTCCACTCCCAAAGCGCTCCCTACCGCCCCCGTGGGTTTCCCTCCGAGAGCTCGAAAGAGCGTATCGTAGCGTCCGCCTGCCGCGAGTGCCTGCTGCAGCACCCGCACCGGCTCCTTGCTTCCCTCCTCATCCGCGCCGTGCTCTTCTGCGCCGGACGCGGGCTGCTCAGACCAGATTTCAAACACGGTTCTCGAGTAATAATCGAGGCCCCGTACGAGCCGCGAGTTCAAGAGATAGGGAATCTGAAGCTCCTCTAAAAACTCGAGGAACATCCGGAGATTCACGCGGCAGGGTTCGCAGAGATGATCAATGAATTCGGGAGCGCCTTGAAGCACCCGCTGGCACCGCTCATCCTTGCAGTCGAGCGTACGGAGCGGATTCGCCTTCAGTCGTTTTCGGCAGTTCCCGCACATTCCTCCTTGTCGCGGCCGGAGATATGCCACGAACGCCTTACGATACAATGGCCTACACTGGCTGCACCCGATCGAGTTCACCTGCAGAGAAAGATCTTTGAGCCCGAGTGCATCGAGTGTTGCCATGGTTACGAGCACGCTCTCCGCGTCTGCCACCACATCGTCCTCGCCGATAATCTCGAAGCCGGCCTG
>MHSZ01000017.1:10380-23144 GCA_001824745.1 Candidatus Terrybacteria bacterium RIFCSPLOWO2_01_FULL_58_14
CCCCGCCTGGGGGCGCTCGTGGCGAAACATGCGACTGAAGTACCACAAGCGCACCGGCTGCGGCCAGTTCCGCATGCCGTGCTGAAGATAAGCCCGAACGATGGGCGCCGTCCCTTCCGGACGAAGCGCCAATCGATCCCCTCCGCGCGTGCGAAGCGTGTACATTTCCTTTTCCACAATGTCGGTCGAGAGACCGACGCCGCGCGTAAACACCTCTTCGGCTTCAAGGGCCGGAGTTTCAATTCGCCCGAAGCCATACGCGTCCGCAAGCGTTGCTGCCGCGCGTTCGATCATTTCATACCACCGAAGATCCTCCGCAAGGAGATCGTGCATTCCCGTAGGGGTTTGGTATCTCGGCATGATTCTAGATTATTGATAGGAGGGAGCGGCAAATACTGATAAGGAGTCCGGCGGCCATACGGTGACCAGCACGCGCCCGACGATGAGATCTTTAGAAAGCACCCCCCAGCGGCGAGAATCCGACGACGCTCCCCGGTTGTCGCCCAACACCACATATTCGCGCGGTCCCGTACTGATCCGGAACGTGTCCGGCGTCGGGGCGGAGATGTACGGCTCTTGCAATAGTTCTCCCGTATCAGTGTCCTCCACGATGACTCTCCCTTCATCGCTCTTCACGGTTTCTCCCGGAAGGCCGATGATACGCTTGATGAAAAACTGCGAGGGGTCGTAGGGATAACGGAATACCACGACCTCGCCCCTTCGGGGATCGCGGAGACGATAGGAGAGCTCGTCAATCACGAGATAATCGCCGCTGTGAAACGAGGGTTCCATTGAAGCGCCGCGCACAAAGAACGGCTGTGCCACATAGAGGCGCAGCGGCACCACGATGAGGAGCGCTATGAGCACCGTTCTCCCCGTTTCGAAGATGAATCGCAGAAATCGAGCCATTCGCAAGAAAAAGTGTTCATATTATCGCATGCGGCCCGGAGAGCTGCAAGAAGGCGCGAATCGCGCCGCGATCCCGGAGATTCCTTGCTCGGAGGATAAAGAAACGCCCCGCACTATGGCGGGGCTCGTGAGTTTTGGTTTGGAAGGATGCGTTCGTTACGGTTCGCGGTGGTAGAAAGCGCTGAATGCTTCCCGCCACGCCGACTGTATTCTCGCATCGCGAGGCCGCGCCTGCCGTACGACGGAGAGAAAGTTGCGGAGGTTATCGCGGCCGGGCTGCGAGCGCGGGACGTTCTCTGTGGCAGAAAAGAACCGGAGTGCCTGCGCGAGGAGGGCGGAGTCGCTTTCCCATGCGAGCCAACGCGAGTTAATGATCTTTTCGGTGAGCGGAGCGAAAGCGGCAAAGGTAATGGCTTGTGCCTGTGCCGTCGCGGCAGGACGGATCCGGCGTTGATCGGCATAGTGAAGATAGAAGCGGACACACGCGTCCCGGTCGTCGCCGTGAAGCTTGAATCCCATGGCTCCCCACGAGAGCCGATCGCATCCTGATTGGATGAGCCCGAGGGCCTGCTCCACGCTCGTTTCTGAACGATTCCAGCACGCGAGAAATGCGGGCCAAGGGCCATCCAGGTAACGGAACGTATCGGGGCTGCGGAAACGAGGACTTCCTATCGTGTCACCTCCGTGTGAATCTAGCACTCGTGCCATTGTGAAGGTCGCCTCGCCGTTTCTAGCACGCACGGTTTTCTTCCGCAAGAGCGCCGCTTGAATTCCACGCTGAAGTGCGACGCGCCCTCGCGCCGCACCCCTCGACACGGCTCAGGGCGAGCATAGCTCACCTGCTTCTGAAAGCGTCACGATCCGCCCAATTGGCAAAACTCGTGGTGAGCGAAGTCGAACCATCACTTCCGTTGGATTGCGGAGCGCGACCCCGAGGAATGGCGGGGGCCCCGACCGCTGTCGAGGTGGGCGCTGGGTCTGGGTTCCGAGGGGTTGCGCGGAGCAAGCACAGAGGCGCACGAAACCGCCCCTTGCTGCATTCCACTATCCTAGTGAATACTGAGGGCATGCGCGCGCGGATTTTCGTCTTTCTCGCACTCGTGGGATTCGCCGTTGTTGCCTTCGGCAACGCCACGAGCGCCCTTTCACTTCCGAGCTGGCTCAACCGCTCCTTCATCGTAGAACATGTCTCGGCCTTCCCCGCGCGAGTATACGAAGCGCTGACACCGAAACCGCGCCACCAGTCCGCTTTCCTGCTTTTGGGCAAGGCCGGGCCCGGCTGGACCGCAGGAGAACTCACCGATACGATCCTCCTCGCAAGCGTCAATACGGAGACAAACCGCGCGAGCATCATTTCCATCCCCCGGGATTTCCTTGTTCGCCTGCCTGGCCAGGGCCTGTCCGGGGGCCGGACGACGAAAATCAACACCCTCTGGCTCATCGGCACACAAGATGCGCGACGCAGAGGCATCGTCGATGTCGCGGAACAGAGCGCTCTTCTGCGTAGCGCGGTGGAGGAAATCACCGGCACGAGCATCTCCGAAGTTGTCGTGGTGAACGTCGCGGTATTCACCGACGCAATCGACGCACTTGGCGGCATCGCGCTCAATGTCACGGAACGTATCGACGACCCCGCGTTTCCCACTGCTGGAGGCGGGACGGAACATTTACGCATCGAACCCGGATTCCAGGTGCTCGATGGTGCTACGGCCGTGAAGTACGCGCGCACGCGGCATACGCCAGAAGGCGACTTTGGCCGCCTTCGGAGGCAACATCAGGTCCTCGAAGCGCTCGCGGCGAAAGCGCGAGGCCTCAAACTCACCGAGGATCTCTCCCAGCTCCTCGCGCTCTACGAACTCTTCGCTGGGCGAATCGAAACAACCGTGAGCATCGATGAAATCCCCGGCATCGCTCTTACTTTTCGGGGCATTTCTCTCAGTAATGTTAAAACATTCGCGCTCGAAAGTATCGGCCGCGAACCGCTCCTCGTTTCAGGACCGGGATCTTCCCTTGTCCCTCGTGAAGGCATGTTCCGCTATGATGAAATCCGAGCGGCCGTCCGTGAGCTCATCCGAGAAAACGAGGAATAAAACGCACCGCGCAATGGCAACATCGCTTCTCATCATCGGCCTGGGGAATCCCGGGGAAGAATACGAAATGACGAGACACAACGCCGGTGCTATAAGCGTGCGGCGGCTCGCAACGCATCTGGGCGTCCCTTTTGAGACGAAGCCGAAACTCTTTGCCGAGATCACGGAAACGAAGGGGAAAGGAAGACGCCTCATCCTGGCATGTCCGACCACGTATATGAACCAGTCGGGAAAATCCGCCGCAGCGCTTTCGCGATTCTTCAAGGTTCCGCCGCGCGCCATTGTGGTGGTCCACGACGACATGGACTTAGCACTCGGAACGATCAAGATTGTAGAAAACCGCGGTGCGGGAGGGCATAAAGGCGTGAAGTCCGTCTTCCGGGCGCTCGGTACACAAGATATCGCGCGTGTCCGCATTGGCACGATGGGAGGAGGCCGCAACCAACGGCCCGGACGCCGAGCGCTCGACGACCTCGTCGTACGCAAGCTCACCGCGGAAGAACGCCGTGCGCTCACCCGCGGCACTAGGAAAGCGGCGGAGGCGCTGGAAACAATCCTTATCGAAGGCCTCGCCACCGCAATGACGACATATAATCGATAGCCAATAACAAAACCCGCCACGCAAAACGCCCCCAACCATCTCAATTACATCGTGATCTTCGGGCTCCTCCCGGAATTTCTGGGGAAGCCCTCTTTATGGTACGAGGAACAATCGCGTATCCTTACGACAACATCGCCCGGCAATCCGCTGCTACGCGAAAAAATCGCAATCCTGGAGCTCGGAAAACGGGCTCCCCTTCCGGAGCTCCTCCGTACACTCGATGAGCTCGGCTACGAAAAAGTGCTCACGGTGGGCAGGTTCGGCGAGTTCGCGCACCGGGGCGGCATCGTCGATATCTTCCCCATCAACGCCGAACACCCTCTCCGTATCGAGTTTTCAGGAAATCGCATCGAAGATATCCTTGAGCTCCCCCAGTCCTCAGACCTCGCCCGCACGGAATGGGAAAAAATTACTCGGCGCTCTCTCGCAGCACCCCTTGAAAATCTCCGCGAAGGGGACTTCCTCGTCCATCTTGATCACGGCATCGGACGTTTCCGCGGGCAAGAAGAACTCGTGATCGACGCTGAACAAAGGCGCTATCTCGTGCTGGACTACGCGCAAGGCGACCGGCTCTTCGTTCCCGAAGAACTCGCCCCGCGCAAGCTCTCCCGCTACATCGGTTTCCGCCAACCCCCGATACACCGCCTCGGGGGAACTGCCTGGCTTATCACGAAACGGCGAGTACGGGAAAACGCACAGCGCTTCGCCCATGAGCTCTTGGAGCTCTACGCAAAACGAACCTTCGCGCATCGGCCTCCGTATCACGACGATTCGCTCCTTGAGGCATTCTCGTCCTCGTTCCCTTATGAAGAAACTCCGGACCAGCTCCGCGCATGGCGCGAGGTGCTCCACGACCTCAACCAAGAACGGCCGATGGACCGGCTCCTTGCCGGCGATGTGGGTTTCGGGAAAACAGAAGTGGCACTGCGCGCCGCAGTACTCGCCGCGACAAACGGCCGCCAGACAGCGCTCCTGACGCCGACCACCGTCCTCGCCGACCAGCACTTCCGAACGAGTAGACGTCGTCTCCAAGATATCGGCATCCGGGCAGCGCTTCTCACCCGGCTCCAGTCCAAAAGAGAACAGCGCGCAACGCTCAAGGCAGTAACGTCGGGAGGCGTGGATATCCTTATCGGCACACATCGCATACTTTCCTCCGACGTGCATTTCAAGCGCCTCGGTCTTCTCGTAATCGATGAGGAGCAGCGTTTCGGCGTGAAGCAGAAAGAAGCGTTCAAGAAACTGCGGGGAGAACTCGATGTCCTCGCGCTCTCCGCCACTCCTATCCCGCGGACTATCGCCCAATCGCTTGCGCACATCAGGCCGATGTCACGGCTCCAAATCGCTCCTGCGGGAAGAACGGAGATCGCTACCGTTTTCGGGCGATGGGACAACGCTTTGGTCCGCGCAGCACTTTTGCAAGAACACCAAAGAGGAGGACAATCCTACGTGCTCCATAATCGCGTCGCGACCATCGCCGCCTTCGTTCGCGAACTCCGCGTACTCGCTTCGCATCTTCGCTTCGGTGTCGTGCACGGGAGATTATCCGAAAGGGAGCTCATCGAAACGATGCAGCGACTGCGAGAAGGAAAAATCGACGTCCTCGTCGCAACGACGATCATCGAAAATGGCCTGGATCTGGCAAACGTCAATACTCTCGTCGTGGAGGACGCGGGGAAACTGGGCCTCGCCCAGTCCTATCAACTGCGAGGCCGCATCGGCAGAAGCGCCAATCAGGCCTACGCGTACTTTTTATGGCGCGGGCGAACACCGAAGGGAAAAGCGGCGCTCCGCCTCCAGGCCCTTAAAGAAGCCGCCACGCTCGGATCCGGCTGGGGGCTCGCCGTACGGGATCTCGAAATTCGCGGAGCTGGAAATCTCTTAGGACGAGAACAGTCCGGCGTGATGAACCGCGTGGGATTCAACCTCTACACCCAGCTCCTCGCCGAAGCGGTCGAAACGATTCGCCGGCAGCCATCGCAGACCCCTGCGTGAAACGACATGCGATGCCGGGGTTGGCCCTCCTGAAAACCCGTGCTATACGTGCGAAACGATGGCTGCTGATTCCATTCTCGAACTTCTGATCGCGGATTCGGCATATCCGGAACCTCTCCGGGAAATCCACAATCCTCCGCAACGCTTGTTCCTCCGCGGGCGTCTCCCCGAGGGAATCTTTTTTGCAGTGGTGGGCTCGCGTACGCCATCGCCATACGGAAAACAGATCACGCCCAAGCTCGTTGAGCCCTTGGCTGTAGCAGGGCTCGTCATCGTCTCCGGACTTGCCTACGGCATCGACGCGCTCGCGCACGAAGCAGCACTTGCGCAAAGAGGATTCACTATCGCAGTCCTCGGCACCGGCGTAGATGACCAGGCGCTCTATCCTCGAACGCACCGTAAACTCGCTCAGCGCATCGTGGATGCCGGCGGCGCCATCGTCTCCGAGTACCCTCCGGGAACGCCGGGACAGCCGCAGCATTTTCCCGCGCGCAACCGCATCATCGCAGGACTCTCGCGAGGGGTTCTCGTGGTCGAAGCGCGCGCGAAATCCGGGGCCCTCATCACCGCAAATCTCGCGCTTCGCGAGAACCGCGATGTCTTCGCCGTACCGGGCCCAATCACCGCTATAACCTCGGCCGGCACAAACCAACTCATCCAGCAAGGCGCGAAACTCACCATGCAGGCGGAGGATGTCCTCGATGAATATGGCCTCGTCCCCCAACAGGTTCCTCGTGCAGTGCCCTCAACGCTCTCACGGGAAGAGCAGAGCATACTCGCTCTCCTTGCCGAAAAGACGCTCCATGTGGATATGCTCGCGGAAACGCTCCATTGCACTGCCGCCGAGACCGCGGTACGACTTACGGCACTTGAGCTCCATGGCCTCGTGCGCAACTTTGGCGGCGGCCGCTATGGAAAAGCGTGATGTAACGTGCGACATACGACTAACAACCCACGACTTTATTTGTGGGAAGTTATAAGTTGTAGGCTGTAGGTCATAAGTAGTATGTTCCGGATATGAAACTCGTCATCGTCGAATCCCCCACGAAAGCCAAAACTATCACCCGCTTCCTGGGCGAGGACTATGTCGTGAGTTCCTCCTACGGCCACGTGCGCGATCTCCCGAAATCAAAACTTGGGATTGACCTCGAAAAAGATTTTGCTCCCCAGTACGTTATTCCCACAAGGGTCCGCAAACGAGTGAATGAGCTTCGCCGCACTGCAGCAAAGGCGGACAGCGTCATTCTCGCTACCGATGAAGACCGCGAAGGCGAAGCCATCGCCTGGCACCTCACCGAGGCCCTGGGCCTCGGAGATCCTCAATCCGAAACTCGAAACCCTAAAATCGAACGTATTGTATTCCATGAGATTACCGAAGGGGCGATCCGGGAAGCTCTGGCGCATCCGCGTAAGATCGCAATGCCGCGCGTCGCAGCTCAACAGGCGCGCCGGGTGCTCGACCGACTCGTCGGCTACAATCTCTCTCCGTTCCTCTGGAAGAAAGTCGCTCGGGGTCTCTCTGCAGGACGCGTACAATCCGTCGCAGTGCGCTTCGTCGTGGAACGAGAACGGGAACGCGAGGCCTTTACACCGCAAGAATACTGGACCATCGCGGCCGAACTCGCAACCGACCGGGGAGCAACGCTTCATGCGACGCTTATTGCGCGCGACGGAACCCCGCTCGAAAAATTCGCGCTCGGCGATCAAGATGCTGCCGAGAAGGTGATCCATGACCTCCGAAACGCCTCTTGGACCGTTGCGAAAGCCGAAGAGAAGGAACGGACAATGGCGCCGCCTCCTCCTTTCCGCACCTCCACGCTTCAGCAGGAGGCCTCCCGTCGCCTCCACTTCACGGCAAAGCAAACGATGCGGCTGGCACAGCAACTCTACGAAGGAGTGGAACTCGATGGCCAATCGGTGGGACTCATCACCTACATGCGCACCGATTCGCTCGCTCTCTCCGGAGAGTTTCTCGCAGCCGCGCAATCCTATCTCACCGCGGCATTGGGTCCCGCCTATACGCGAGGCCCTCAACACTACAAGACGAAAGCGCGAGGTGCGCAAGAAGCGCACGAAGCGATCCGCCCCACTGATGCTGCGCGCACGCCGGAGACGCTCCAAGGAAAAATCGACGGGTCCCTCTGGAAACTCTACGATCTCATCTGGCGCAGGGCGCTCGCGTCGCAAATGCCGCCAGCCAAGCTTCGCCAACGCGGCCTCACGATCGCGGCACGGGGCAAAACGCACCTCTGGGATTTCCGGGCAAGCGGATCGGTGCTTGTCTTCAACGGCTTCACCGCCGTCTGGCCGGTAGAGCGCGAAGATCTCGCGCTTCCGGAAATTCGCGAAGGTGCGGTACTTCTGTGCAACAATCTCGCTCCCACACAGCATTTCACGGAGCCGCCCCCGCGCTATACGGAAGCGACGCTCATCAAAACACTGGAAGAGTACGGCATCGGCCGCCCTTCCACATACGCGCCTATCCTCAGCACGATCCAAGAACGCGGCTATACCGAGCGCGATGAAGCGAGGCGATTGTGTCCCACGGCTATGGGGATGCTCGTCAACGACCTCCTGGTCGAACACTTCCCCGAGACGGTCGATGCCGGTTTTACCGCAAAGATGGAAGAGGAACTGGACGACGTTGCGGAAGAGAAACGCGAATGGATTGCGGTCGTGCGCGATTTCTGGACTCCTTTCTCCCAGCACATCGAGGAGAAACTCGCAACCGTCGAGCGCGCGAAACCCGTGGCGATAGAAACCGATGAGCGGTGCGAGAAATGCGGGAAACCGCTCGTGCAGAAATTCGGACGCTTCGGGCCGTTCCTCGCGTGTTCGGGGTTTCCTGAATGCCGCAATACCAAACCGCTGCGGGAAGAGCGCCTCGGTATTACTTGCCCAAAATGCGAAAAAGGAGAAGTCATTCCTCGCCGCTCGAAGCGCGGTCGCCGTTTCTTCGGATGTTCCAGCTACCCCGATTGCGACTTCGTTGCCTGGGACCAACCGATCGATGAGCGCTGCCCCGAGTGCGGCAGCATCCTTGTGAAAACCGTACGCGGTCTCGTGAAATGTTCGGATAAAACGTGTCGCTACCGCAAAGAGACCCCTGCCCCGGAAGAATAATGAAAGAACAAAATCGCCGCCCCACGGGAGGCGATTTTGTTCTCGCTTCTGCGCGCCTATGGGCACTTCGGGAGCATTAGACGAGAGAAACCATGATCACCCCCGCGACGATACAAAAGGCGCCGATTAACTGCTGGATAAAAATCTTCTCTTTCAGCCAGGCCAAGGCAAGAAAAAGCGATACGGCCGCAGAAGTCGCAGTGATGGGAGTCACAAGAGAAACAGGACCCCCTGCGAGCGCGAGGTGAAGAGAAATATATCCGGAGAAAAGGAAAACTGCCCCGAGACAGAGATACAAAAAATCTTTCGTGGCTTTGATCTGAATATGTCTGCGATCAAAAATGATCAACAGCGCGGCAATAATCAACCACCCTATAACAAAAGCCAAGCTATATGAGTAGGGGCCGAAATCCGAAACAAGAATCTTGATCAACACATCCCCAAGACCGCTGGCAAGCGCTCCCACCAAGCCCCATAACAACCAACTGCCAACGCGCACGTTTTTTAGGTCCTTCATCCTTTCAACCGAAATTAGCATCAAGCCCACTAGAATAAGACCGACCCCGAACTTGGCAAAAATGGTTAGCTGTTCTCCTAACGCGACCCCCGCCAAAACTATTGCGAAGAATGGATACGTATTCAAAACAGTACCCGTCAATGCCAACTTCCCTTTTTCTAGTACATAAAACTCGAAAATAAAGAGTGCGCCCACAAGGAGCGCGCCGGGGAGAAGTGGCCAAAAAACAATCCTTGCATTGCCCAACAACGCAAACGGTAAAAGAATCAAAAGAGCGGTGGCGGATCCCACCACTACAAATGTCGTTGGCGTAAATGTGGAAAAGGATCTCTTTACGCACGCAAGAACGAGTCCCCAGAAAATTGCGGTTATGAACGCGAAGAATAACCACGCCATAATCCCATCGCTTCACGGAAATAACGATCGCACTAAATATCCAAGTTCCGCACTGTTTTCGCGTGCGCCTGGATGAACTTTTTGCGCGGAGCCACCTCGCCCCCCATGAGGATATCGAAGATTTCGTCTGCCGCCTTCGCGTCTTCAATCGTCACGCGCTTCATGATCCGCTTTGCGGGATCCATCGTGGTTTCCCAAAGCTGCGCGGGGTTCATCTCGCCAAGACCCTTGTAACGTTGAATGTTCACTCCGGAAATCACCTGTGTTGCGGTGTCCGCTGTCGGGGCTTCCGCCCCTTCTTCCGCCTTCTCTTTTCCGGCCTTTTTGCCCGCACCCGCTTTCTTTTCCCCCTTCCCGCCCTGCGTCATCTCCTTTATCGCCCGCTCTTTCTCTTCGTCGCTATAGACATACCGCGCTTCTTTCCCGCGCTGAATCCGATACAGAGGCGGTTGCGCAATGTAGAGATATCCGGCATCGATCAGCTGCGGGAAATAACGGAAAAAGAGCGTGAGCAACAGCGTTCTGATATGCGCGCCGTCGACATCCGCGTCCGTCATGATGATGACGCGGTGATATCGAAGCTTCTTGAGATCAAACGCTTCACCAATGGCAGTGCCCATCGCGATCACCAACGTCCGGATCTCATCATTGGAAAGCATTTTATCGAGCCGGGCTTTTTCGACATTCAACACCTTCCCTCGCAATGGCAAAATTGCCTGAAAACGGCGATCGCGCCCCCCCTTCGCACTCCCTCCGGCCGAAGGCCCTTCCACAATGAAGAGCTCGGATTCCTCTGCATTGCGCGAAGAACAATCGGCGAGCTTCCCCGGAAGCATGAGGCCCTCAAACGCTCCTTTCCGCAACACGGTTTCGCGCGCTGCGCGCGCCGCCTTGCGGGCTTTCGCCGCGAGGAGACACTTTTCGATAATCGCACGCGCATCGCTCGGGTGCTCCTCGAGGAACCGAAGGAGGCCCTCCGCCACCACCGATTCCACTGCCGGCTTCACCTCGGGATTACCCAGCTTTGCCTTCGTCTGGCCTTCGAACTGCGGCTCGCGAAGCTTCACCGAAATCACCGTCGCAAGCCCCTCGCGCACGTCGTCGCCGGTGAGGTTCTGCTCATCTTCTTTGAGGACTTTTTCTTTGCGTGCGTAATCATTCAGAGCCCTGGTGAGTGCGGCCCGGAACCCCGTCAGATGAGTACCGCCCTCTGGCGTCACGATGTTATTCGCAAAGGAAAGCTCGAGTGGTTCCGTATCGTCCAGGTACTGCAGCGCGACTTCCACGCTGACGCCGTTGCGTTCTCCTTGCATTACGGCGATATCCTTTTGACGCCGCGCCTTCCGCCCTGACAAGCTCCGCACGAACGCCGCAACGCCTCCTTCAAAATAAAACGCGTAGCTCTTGTCGTCCGCTTCATCAATGATCTGGATCTCGGTATTGGGCGTAAGATAGGCCTGTTCGCGCAGGTGCCGAAGGATGCGATTCCAATCGTAACGAATCTCTTTAAAAATCTCGGCGTCGGGCTCGAAGGTGACGGCGGTGCCGGATCCGCCGCATTTCCCCACGCGTTTCATCTGCGCCAGCGGCTTCCCCCGCCGATATTCTTGTTCGTACTGGAGCCCTTCGCGGCACACCTCTGCTTTCATCCACACCGACAACGCATTCACCACCGACACGCCCACTCCGTGCAATCCTCCGGAAACCTTATACGATTCGCCTCCAAACTTGCCCCCCGCATGCAGCGTCGTCATCACTGTTTCTAGGGCAGGTTTCTTCGTCTGCGGATGCACGTCCACCGGAATGCCGCGGCCGTCATCAATGACCCGGACGCGTTTCGCATCTTTGAGAAGGCGAATTTCGATGTGCTTGGCGTAACCCGCCATCGCCTCATCGATAGAGTTGTCCACGACCTCCCACACAAGATGGTGGAGTCCGTCAACGCCCGTGGACCCGATATACATGCCGGGGCGCTTGCGCACCGGCTCCAACCCCTCGAGCACGTAAATGTCCTTTGCGGTGTAGCTCTTCGCCGGCACCGGCTTTTGTGCATCTTTTCGCGGGATGGTGTGTTTCGATGTGTTTTTTCTTTCTTCCGGCATAAGCGATGTCTTCGCGTGGTATTTGCCGCCTTACCGCACCGTCCATCCGTGCTGCGCCAGCATTCGTTCTATACGCTTGTGCAACTCATCAGCTTCTCCGTCGGTCAGGGTACGATCCTGCGCCTGATAGACGATACGGAAGGCGAGATTCTTCTCCCCCGCGGGAACCTCCGGCCCTTCATAGTAATCGAAAAGGTCAACGTCCCGCACAAGCGCCTTCCCTTCGCGCGCAATCTCCTTCCCCACTTCGTCGGCGAGCACTTGTTGCGGTACGAGCACTGCAATATCGCGAATGAGTTCGGGATAACGCGAAGCGGGCCGATACTCGTGTTCCTCGGAAGCGGCGAGAGCTAAGGCGGTGAAATCAATCTCTGCGGCAGCCACAGCACCGCGCATTCGATGCGCTTCCAGGAAACGAGGCCGGGGCTCTCCCACGACGCCCGCGGGCCGTCCGTCCACGAAGAGCAAAGCGCTCTTGCCGGGATGCCAAAGATCAAGACGGGCCCATCGCGAGAACGGCGAGTACGGTTCCTTTTTCCCGCGCGTGCCGGCGGGATTTAAGTGGCGATCCAGAGGCTGCCATGCAATGTCGGTGAGTCCGAAATGTTCAACGAGGTCCTGGCATGCGCCTTTCAGTTCGTAGAATACGCTCCTCAAAAGCTGAGACGTGTGCTCCCGCACTCCTTTCTCGCGCGCGAGAACCGCACTCAACGCAACGCGCTCAGAAATCTTGTTAACACCGGCGGGCGTGAAGACGGCGCCGACTTCAAAAAGACGGGTTTCCGCGTTCGCGCGCCGCTCCTGTTGGGCCTGTGAAAGAAGCCGAGGGAGAAGTGCTGGCCGGAGCGCCTCCAGATCTCGCGATTGCGGATTCTCCAACATCACAAGCGGCAACCGGCCAAAACCCCACTCGCGCATCAATGCCTCGTTCACGAAGCTCATCCGCATCGTCTCGTGGTATCCCTGCGCTGCCAGGACGTCCCTGGCGCGCTCTGCCCATCGATGCGCTTCCGGTGCTAAAGCCGGAGCGA
>MHSZ01000018.1:0-6741 GCA_001824745.1 Candidatus Terrybacteria bacterium RIFCSPLOWO2_01_FULL_58_14
GTGCTCATCCAGAAAACAATCCGCGCTGCAAAAAAATATCGCGCGCGCACCATTCTCCTCGGCGGAGGGGTCGCCGCAAACCGAGAACTCCGCAGACAACTGAGCCAAGCGGTGAAGCGCGAAATTCCATATTCCAAATTCTATATTCCAGATTCCCACTACGCTCTCGACAACGCCGCGATGATTGCTGCAGCAGCATACCTCCACTGGCAAACCATGACGCGCAGCCAGCGACAACGAACAACCTGGCAGCGCGTCCGCGCTCGCGTATGATAGGGAAGAGGACAACGCACCCCCTATGAACGACGAACTCCCCAAACGCTACGATCCTCTCGCCGTCGAGAAAGCGGTCGCGGAGCGCTGGCGCGCGCAGGGCTACAGCAATCCCGATAACCTGCCCGAGCGCCACCGCGAGCCGTTCGTTGTCATGATGCCGCCGCCGAACGTGACGGGGTCGCTTCACATGGGACATGCGCTGGAAGCCGCTCTTACGGACTGCCTCGTGCGCTTCAAACGAATGCGGGGATACCGCACACTCTACCTCCCCGGCATGGATCACGCCGGGATTGCGACGCAGAATGTCGTGGAGAAAACATTACAACAAGAAGGAAAAACGCGGCACGATCTCGGTCGCGAAGAATTCCTCAAACGCGTCTGGGCATGGAAAGAGCAATACGGCGGCATTATCCTCGAACAGTTCCGGCGCATCGGCGTATCTGCGGACTGGTCGCGAGAACGCTTCACGATGGATGAGCACTACACGCGGGCGGTCGAGGAGGCCTTCCGGCGCTACCAAGAAAAGGGGTGGATCTATAAAGGGACGCGAGTCATCAACTGGTGCCCGCGCTGTGCCACCTCGCTCTCAGACCTCGAAGTGAAGTACGTACCGGAGCGCGCAAAACTCTACTACATCCGCTACGGTCCCTTCACGCTCGCGACGGTCCGTCCGGAAACTAAGCTCGGGGATACGGCTCTCGCCGTCCATCCGGAAGACGCGCGCTACGCCCAATGGATCGGAAAAACCATCGACATAGAATCGGTAGACAACAATATTCCGCGGGAAGAATCGCCAAGAAAAAAAACTGTCCAGATACAGGTCGTAGCCGATGACGCGGTCGATCCTGCGTTCGGAACGGGAATCATCAAAGTGACGCCGGCACACGACATCACCGACTTTGAAATCGGGCAGCGTCATGGCTTACCGTCCATCATGATCATCGACGAACATGCGCGCATGAACGAAAACGCGGGCGCGCGATACCGCGATATGGCCGCGGCGGAAGCGCGCGCGAAAATCGCAGACGACCTGGCAGCACTCGACCTCATCGAAAAAGTCGACGACTACGAACACAATATTGCCCGCTGCGACCGATGCGGTTCTATCGTGGAACCCATTCCCTCCCAGCAATGGTTCCTCAAAATGGCAGAGTTAGCCGAAGCTGCGGCAGATGCGTACCGTTCCGAAAACGTACGCATTGCTCCGGAGCGCTGGCTTCATGTCGCGCTCGAGCGGCTCGCGCATGAACGCGACTGGTGTATCTCGCGACAGCTTTGGTGGGGGCATCGCGTCCCCGTTCAGGGAGAAACGGATGTCCTCGACACCTGGTTCTCCTCAGCGCTCTGGCCCTTTGCAACGCTCGGATGGCCAGACGCAACAAAAGATCTCATAAGGTACTACCCCACGCAGTGGATGACCTCCGCGCGGGAAATACTCTTCCTCTGGATCAACCGCATGATCTTCTCCGGCTCTTTCTTCATGGGCAAAACGCCCTTCACCGAGGTCTTCATCCATCCCACCGTCCTCACGAAAGAAGGAAAGCGCATGTCCAAATCCCTCGGTACCGGCATTGACCCCCTCGCACTCATCGAGCGCGAGGGTGCGGACGCCCTACGATTCGGTCTCCTATGGCAGCTCACTGGTGCGCAGGATATCCGGTTCGACGACAGCGCGATCGTCGCCGGACGAAAATTCCTCACAAAAACCTGGAATGCCACACGCTATGTCCTTGGACGTATCGGGGAAACGGCGGTACCTTCCACGGCACCGGAACCGGAAAAGGAAATAGATCAAGCAATCCTGAGAGAACTCGCTTACGCAGTGGCGGCCGTAGAGGAGCACCTTGAGGCACTCCGTTTCGGCCAAGCTCTCGAGCGTTTCTATGAGTTCTTCTGGCATGCCTTCTGCGATAAGTATCTTGAAGCCACAAAGAAGCGGGAAGACGAACAGGCCAAACTCGTACTCTTGTGGGTGCTTTCGGCCTCCCTGCGCGTCCTGCACCCCTTCATCCCATTTGCGACCGATGAACTCTGGGAAAAACTCCCTCATCAGGAACGCACGCCTCTTACGATCGCCCCCTGGCCCGACGAGCATAGAAAATAGAGAATTGAGGATTGAGGATGCATCACGGAAGAAATCTCTTGAATCCTCACACCTCAATCCCCGCTTCTCACTTCCCAATCCCCGCTTCTCAATCCTCTCCGCCATGCTCTTACTCTCGCTCATCTTCGCACTCCTCCCGTCATTTGCGTGGTTACTGCTCTTTCTCCACGAGGACGTGCATCCGGAACCGAACCGTCTTGTCATCCGCGCGTTCATCGCAGGAATGCTCGTAACCGTCCCCACCGTGCTCGTGGAGGGTCTTTTGGACTGCGTGATTCGCAGCTGTGCGGCACCAGCGCCTTTTGCGGTCCTCCCCGACGCACTACGCGATATTCTCTACATCTTTCTCGGGATCGCGCTCGTCGAAGAGACGATGAAATACTTCGCGGTGCGTTTCGCGATCCTCCGGAATCCCGGCTTTGACGAACCGATTGACGCATTGTTATACTTAGTCATAGCTGCCCTAGGATTCGCCGCGGTCGAGAATGCCCTTACCGTCGCGCACGCTTCGGTTCAGACGGCGGGATTCTTCGGGCTAGAGGGGGTCTTCGTCATTCTTGGCGCACGATCCCTTTCAGCAACTCTGCTGCACGCCCTGGCCTCCGGAATCGTCGGCTACGCTCTTGCCCGGGCCTTCTTCCGCCGCCACCCCCTTCCCCTGGACCTTATCTTCGGTATCGGCGTTGCCACTTTAGTGCACGGCGCCTATAATGGACTCGTCGGCGGCCTCTTCCCTTTCCTGGATTCCGAACAGGCGGCGGTGGTCAACGTCGTGATCCTGTTGGCGGCCACCGGAGGCGCACTCATTTTCATGATTCGCGATCTCCGACAACGCAGTGTTCGCCACCGATGGCGCAATGCCGGCGACACGGCGCGGGAAATCGCGTAACAATACCACCCTATGGCCAACGAACCTTCATTCTTCGAACGCCTCACTGGCGGCACCCGAAACGAGGACGCGCCGCCTCAGCCCAAACAGGTGAACTTCGCGGAAAACGCAGCACCCCCCCAAGACGATCAACCCGCAGCACAGCGGGTGCCGGTGACCAGTTCCGAGAAACACGAACAGTGGATGGAAGAAGCCCAGGAGGGCCAGCTCACGATCGACGTGTACCAGACCGATACTGATATCGTGATCAAGTCCACGGTCGCAGGCGTGAAGCCGGAAGATCTCGATATCGCGATTACGAACGATATGGTGACCATCCGCGGCCGCCGCGAACGCGACGAGGAGGTTTCGCAAGACCGCTACTTTTACCAAGAATGCTACTGGGGTCCTTTCTCGCGTTCCGTCATCCTTCCCGCTGATATCGATGCGGAGAAAGCGGACGCCTCAATGCACAACGGCATCCTCACGATCCGCCTCCCGAAGGTCGAAAAGGAACAGACGAAAAAGATCAAAGTGAAGCCCATCCCCTAATCTCCATGCCCACGCGCGCGCTCACCCTTGCCCTTCTCACCCCCGCCGTCGCGGGGGTGTTTCTCCTCGGCGTTGAAGCGGTGAACGCCTCGCGCATCATCTACGGCCTCCATGTCGGAATCGAATCGCTCGGGGGCGCAACCCAGCAAGATGCCCAAATGCTCCTCGCCCAACGATTCGGTATATTTCTCGACACCCCTCTCACCCTTACGGGCGGCGGGGTCACGGTCACACGCACGCCTCGGCAACTCGGAGTGCAAATCAACACCGAAGCGACATTAGCGCAAGCGTGGGATCAAGGCCGAAGCGGCGCGCTCCTCTCCGATCTTTCCGCCCAACTCACCGCACTTGTGTCCGGCACGACACTGATACCCGTCGTCCGTATCGATGATGCGGTTTTTGCGGCGAACCTCGCCGATGCTTTCCGCGCCATCGATCATCCCGCTCAAGATGCAGCGCTCCTCTGGGATACCAAGCGCGGGGAGATCGTCCGCGTTCCCGAACAAGCGGGGCGCATCGTCGACCGTGCGATGATCCGCGCATCGCTTCTGGAAGCCGCCGCCTCTCTGAAACTTCCCCCCGCCATCGCGGCGGAAGAAATCAACGATGCCCCCCGATTAGCGATCAACGATCTTGGGGATGTGGAAACGCGCGCGCGCGAAGTCGTCTCTCGCGCACCCATCACGCTCAAGGCGGGCGATACGAGCCGGCAAGTTACGCGCCTGCAGCTCGGCCTCTGGCTCACTACGAAACCCGATCCTGCCACCGGGGATGCGATGCTCATCCTCGACGAGACCCACGTGAACGGGTTCCTCGAACGGGAGATCGTGCCGAGCGTGAACCGCGAGGCGGTTGATGCGCGCTTCCGAATGGAGAACGGCCGCGTCACCACATTCGCTCTCGCGCGCGACGGCCAAGACCTCAATCTGGAAGAAGCGCGCGCAGTACTCACGCTGGAGCTTTTGGGAGGAACTGCGCGAGAAATCACGCTCCCGGTCGCGATCACGCCGCCCCAAATCGGCAACAACGCAGCAGAAGAACTCGGCATCCGGGAACTCCTCGCAGCCGGAGAAAGTGATTTCAAGGGGTCGCCGGCAAACCGCATCCACAATATCAAAGTCGGCACCGCGCGCTTCAGCGGCGTCCTCATCAAGCCGGGCGAAGAGTTCTCTTTCAATACCATTCTGGGACCAGTTGGGCCGCAGACCGGCTACAAACCCGAGCTTGTGATCAAACAAAATAAAACCGTGCCCGAGTACGGCGGTGGGCTCTGCCAAGTCGCCACCACCGCGTTCCGGGCAGCGGTCTACGCGGGCCTCCCGATCACCGAACGCCGCAGCCACGCTTACGTGGTGCGCTACTACGGCACGCCGGGGTTTGACGCGACGATCTATCCGCCGCATCCGGATTTGCGCTTCACCAATGACACGGGGCACCACATCCTTGTGCAAACAAACATCGTGGGCACGAAACTTCGCTTCGAGTTCTACGGAACAGCCGACGGCAGGAAAGTCGAGCTCGTGGGACCAAGGGTCTACGGTCAAAAACCCGACGGTTCGGCCAAGGCAACGCTCACGATGCGCGTCCTTGGGGCCGACGGCACGACGCGCGAGCAAACATTCAACTCCTCCTATAGATCCGCAGCACTCTACCCGATCGATCGCCGCAATCCGTTGGAATAGCGAATAGGTTACCCCGCCATGTGGGCGGGGTTCTCAATCTCGCAGCCGCTCGCCACGGCTCGCGGGCGAGATTGGAAAAAGAATTGCGCCCCGACAATTGTCGGGGCGCTGCACGTTCCGTTGCTGCCTTACTACTCGCTCGGCATCTCCTCGACACCCACGGCCTGCGCGATCACGTGCCCGGTGCGCGATAGGCCCTGGAAGATCGTCGCGATGCATCGCAACGCGAGCGCGACGACGATCAGGACCACGGCCGCACCCCAGTAGACGTGGAGGGCCACCCGGTTAATCGAGGTCTCCACCTTAGGGATCGAGATGGGATCGTCGATCATGGCGCCGAAAATGCCCCACGCCGTGGGCGCCGCCAGGTACATGCCGAGCACGTAGAGCCCGACACCGATCCAGAACCAGCCCGTCGCGACAAGGTCGATCATCATTTCCTGCATTGCTTTTTGCTCCTTCCGTCTTGATTGTGAATTTCCGGCTTCCGTCACCGGATGCTCTGGATATAATATTACCATCAATATTCTATTTTGTCAATACTCCTTCGCTTCCGGCCTAATCACGCTCCCGAAACGAAAAGAAAATGCCGCCGGAGCACGTTGTGCGCCGACGGCGAGCGGTTGGTGGCTTGGAAACTCCTGTGGTGTTCCGGTACAAGCGAGAATCGCTACGTTTTCCGCAAAGAGCGTTGGCTTTCTCGGGAACGCACGTATCCCCATGCCCGTCCTTCACAGCGCATCGAGCCGCAAGAGTGGTATTTCACGATCGACTCCATCCCGGCCGAAACCAGGACTTCACCGTCTCCCACCTATTGCTACGCATGCAGCTTCCCACAAGGTGCGTCGGAGTCCCTCTCCCCAGGATCGAACCTGGAGGGCGCCAAGCCGCCTTTCTCCATTTTGGAGAGGTTCCCAAGCCATCGAGGACAGTAGCATATGCTACCGGCGAAGTGCAACTGCCATTACTAGGCAGCCGTAGTGGGGTCTGACCCTACTACGGCTTTCGACGCGGGGTGAAGTTATTGCTGTGCCGCCAGCCGCAGAAGGGGTGTAAGCAGCGTATCGAGCGGCGCGTAGTCGTCGGTGAGCACAAACCCAGCACCCATAAAGTTCTCGGCGGGCTGCCATTCCGGAGCGGGCGCGCGTGAGGCAATGAGAAAGTTCCGGAGTTCATGTGCGCCCTTCTCCCCCACCGGCAACACCGTGGCCTCGGGAAATGCTTCGCTGAATGTTTTCACCACCGACCCCAAAAGCCCA
>MHSZ01000018.1:6756-10126 GCA_001824745.1 Candidatus Terrybacteria bacterium RIFCSPLOWO2_01_FULL_58_14
CAAAGCCGTCGGGCGCTGTGTCTTCCTCAACGAGTGCGAAAAACTCCCGCGTCGTGAGATGCGCGGGAATGCTGTAGAGCGCTGCGTATGCGTCGAGCACAATCACATCGAAACGCTCATCCGTGGTCCGGAAAAATCTCCGGCCGTCTTCCACGACGTTGAGGATTCGGTTTGTGTCCACCCCGAACCACTCCTTGCCCAAAGAAAGAAGTGCGGGATCAATATCCACCACAGTCATCTTCGCTTCCGGATACCGGCGGATGAGTTCTTGGGGAATCGTATACGGCCCTGCCCCAATCACGAGAATGTTTTCGGGCGCCACAGGAAATGCTGAAATCACATCAACAATCTCCCGCGAATAAGGAAACGCCGGCTCGCCGGTGTCGAGGAAAAATCCTCCAGAAAAAATCCGTTCGCTCACGAGGGTTCGCGCCATCCGCCCTTCAATCGAGAGCTCCTCAACGCGAAGCTGCGCGTAAGGGCTCTCCGTGATCGCTCGCGTCGATTCTGTGCGCGGCACCGACGCTGACGCGAGCGCAACCGACGCCGAAACCGCAAGCCCCAAAAGAAGCATGAAGAACAGTTTCGGGCTTCTCCAAAGGCCTGCACAGCCGATTACCGTAAGAATCACGCCAAGCGAAAGGAGAACCCGTGAAACAGGAAAGAGCGGTACGAACACAAACCCGGCCAAAAGCGTCCCGACAATGGATCCTGTCGTAGAAAAAAAGAATACCTCGCCGGAGATTGTTCCCACAGAGGCAGTGTCGCGCGCCCGAAGACGAATGACGTACGGCGAGAGCATCCCCAAAAGCACCGTCGCGGGCGCCAAGAACAGCACGCTTGCAAGGATCGCACCGATGCGAATGTCCAAGACCGAAAGGAGCGGAAGAAAAAACGGGGCAAAAGCGACGTTGACCGTCACCGCGATTCCAGAAAGCGCGACGAGCAACCAAAACATCCTTGTCGCCGGTCTTCGATCAGCAAGGCGTCCGCCAATCACATAGCCCACGGAAAGCGCCCCCAACACCACGCCGATCACGGAGGAGGTCATCACGAGTGTCGTGCCAAAATGCGGCGCAAAAACGCGCAAAGAAAGCACCTCAAGCACCAGCGAGGCCGCACCGGTAATAAAAACTGCGGGATAAAGAATGCGCGCGGACATATTCAGCAATACATTAAAGCGAGGTGTCGCCGCAGGAAAATGTTTCTCTAAGCGAGCGGCGCGCCTTGAGCAATGCCTGGGGTAGGCATTGGGGACAATACTCAAACGGAAGTAATGGGCGGCATTGCGAAAAGCGCGGCGCGAGCAACATGTGCTGGGGGGGAGGGTCGAACTCCCAAGGGATTACTCCCACCAGGTCCTAAACCTAGCGCGTCTGCCGATTCCGCCACCCCAGCAATACTTGACTTTTCACGAGTTTTCTTGTACGATTGTACCATCGTGCGGTTCCGCGCACAATGCGCGCCGCAGCATTTTGCACCTTGAGAAAGGAGTAGCACCTCGTGCTTTGGCTTATTGTTTTCCTCCTCGGCGGCGCGATCGCCGCCTACCTCACCACGGGCCTCATCGGCCTTGGCGCTTACGGGAGCAGCGTGCTCCTCCTCACCGGCCTTACGATCCGAACCGGGTTCCGGATCATTCCCGGCAATCCCCCGCACAAGGCGATCGTCACGTTCCTCGGACGCAAGAAGCGCGATGTCCGTCCCGAAGGACCGACGATCATCCTGCCCCTCGTCGAGGATCTCATCCTCATCGATATGACGTTGAGGACGCAACGGGTCGTTATCACCGGGGCGCGCGCATCGGATAATGCCCCGATGAACATCACAATCGGCCTGTTCTGGAATCCCGACGGGGATCGCCTCCCGGAACATGTGAATGCCGGGGGCGAGGAGGGCGTGCGAAGGGCGCTTGACCAGATTACCTCGGACATCGGACGACAATTCGTCTCCCGAAGGAAATGGGAAGCGGTGAAACGCTCACACACGCGGCTCCAAAAAGAGCTCCTGATGGCAATCACCGGACAGGAGTTCGCAGACGGCAAGGACCAAACGCCGCAAGACCTCCACTCTCTCGGCATCAAGGTCAGTCTCCTCAACGTCATTGATGTCGAACTCGACCCGTCATCGGCGATCGCGAAGGAGGCCGACCGTCAGGCCCGCGAGGAAGTCCAGCGCCACGGCGGCGTCTACGAAGCGGAGACCTACGCGATGGTCGCCCAAACCCTCGTGGATCGGGCGAAGGAACGCGGCATCGAACTTCAGGTCAGCGAAGACCTAATCCGCTTCCTCATGAAGAATGAGGCGATCCGGGAAGGCCACGGCCAGTACCACGAGTTCGGCATCGCCGGTCTCGACAAGCTGATCCAGGCCTTCGTGAGCCGAAGCTAAACGCAACGCCCCCCGCAAAAAGCGGGGGGCGTTTTCCTTCCCTGTCCGGACAGAGAAAGCGTTAACACTGGAAGAACCCCGCTGAAGTTGCGCCAAGGAAGTTCCCCACGACGAAGATAAGCGACTTTGCGAGTACCGCGACGGCAACGCCCACGAGCGCGTAGGTGAGGAAACGCCGGGCCGTGGCCATCTGGTCTTCATTACCACCGGCAGTGAAGAACATGATTGCGCCCATCAAAAGCACAATCACGGCGATCACCAGGACGAATGCGAAGAGCCAGTTGGAGGCAGGGCACAGGACATTGTCGTATACGTTGTTGATTGTGGTAGGAACCCCTGTATCTGGCACATCCACGACGGAAGGCCCCGCAAGCGCCAAAAGCGGTGCCGTGAAGATCAATGTAGTCACGATGAATGCAGTTCGTTTCATGCGTTTCACCTCCCCTCGGTCACAATCATAGCACGAGAAAACCGCTACGGCAAACTCACGGGGCACACTCGAAAAGCCCCCCCACATCGCTGACACCGAGGAAATCTCCGATGATGAAGATAAACGCCTTCGCGAGCACCGCAACCGCAACGCCCAAGAGCGCGTAGGTAATCACCTGCCGCGCCCGCGATATTTGTTGCTCGTTGCCGCTGGTCGAAAAGAAAAGAATCGCGCCATAAAGGAACGCCACCACGGCGATCACCATCACAAACGCGAAAAACCAATTCGACGCATTACAGATGACAGTGTAAAGATCCTGGAGCGTTCTCGGCACTCCTGTGGGCGCTGCGGCAAGTACGGTAAGCGGCAACACCGCTCCAAGAGAAGCAAGAAAGAGGCGAAAGATGTATTGAAGATGCGCTCTCATATGACGTATTTATCGTACTACGCCGTCACGGACACTGATAGAGCGCCCCGCCCCCTCCGCCGCCAGAAAGGGTGCTTGCGATGATGAACGTAGCACCCCACGCGAGGAAGGCGACCACAACA
>MHSZ01000018.1:10181-11837 GCA_001824745.1 Candidatus Terrybacteria bacterium RIFCSPLOWO2_01_FULL_58_14
CTGCTCATTCCCTGCAGCGGTGAGATAGTAGAACGCCGCAACGAGGAAGGCGATGACCGCGGCGATAAGCGCCAACGTGAAGATGGACTCTGCGATGTTACAGAGAAGTCCCGGGATGCCGCCAGCCACGTTCACGGGACTTATCGGACCGAAATCAATATCGGGCATAGGGAAAAGTATTACTGGCAGCTGGCCGGAAGCTCGGTGGGCTCAACGCCGAACAGGTTCGCGATGATCGAAGGAAGACCGAAAGCGAGGAAGGCCAGCGCGATACCGATGATTGCGGCGATGAGGGCTGTTTTCGCAAGCGCCAAGCGTCGTTCGTTTCCTCCTGCGAAAAGATAGAGAACGCCGGCTACAATGAATGCGATGACGCCCAGCGACAGCAGAATCGGGAAAAGGCCGTCGCGGACGTTGCAGATAACGCCCAGGAGCCCACCTTCCCCGATGGGATTTTCAAACGCCGGAACGCCACCTCCTCCGGGAGGACCAATGGGGCCGGGGTCGGCTACGGCCATCGCCCTCATCGGCAAGGTCAGAAGCGCCGTAAACACGATGTGAGCGAAGCGCATCATCATGGTGCAGGTACGAAACCAGAACCAGTGCTGCAGTCCGGCGCATTCCATGGCCACGGGAATCCGGCGGGCTGTCCCGCGATTTCGGATTCCACGCCGAACCCCGCAATCACGTTGATGGTGGTGTTCACGAGCACCCAGGAGAGCAGCACGAGTGTCACGCCAATCACTGTTCCGAGAATGATGCGCTTCCCAGTCGCCTTCAGGCCCTCGTTGGCGCCAGAAAACATGAGGGCAGCACCCCCTGCGAGGAAAAGCACCACGGCGAGTGCTGGCGTGATCTGAAGCGCCAAGAAGTTATAGATATTATGGATAAGAACAAAAAGATGGCAGAACTGGCAAGGCGACTCCCCTGCTCCGCCGCACGGAACTAGGCCCGCAGCCGCCGCGCCATCGGGAAGGACGAGAGTGCCCGCTGCGACCGAAAAGAATAGGAGAAGGAGAAAAACCACTTTCATACGATGGGTATTTTGCTCATTGCGCTCTCCGCATAAGCACCGTCACTTGCCCCTCGGCGCGCGCGAGCGCCTCGCGGACCGACGTGCCATCCAATACCGATTCTATCATATCGGCGAAAATCGTCTCCACGGCGATGTTATCCGGCTGTTCCCAAGAACGCGCGGTGAGCGACTGTTGCGCGAAAATGCCCAAATCCGGATCGTTTCGGAAAGCCGCAACGAGATCGCGGCGCGCGGGAGGATGGTCAGTCGCGCGCTGATACTGTTCTTGTTGTGTTTTTTCCATCATGAAGACGAGAAAATCCCACGCCGCATCGGCTCGCCGGCGATCGTCGCTCCGCGCAACCGCAAGGCCAAAATAGTTCGCGTAATCGATCGCCTGCTGCCGGTCAAAAAGTGCTGCGGGTTGCGGCGCGCGCGCAACGCCAAACGACAACTGCGGAGCACGGTTTCGGATCGTAGGGATGTGGTGCGAGTAGTTGAGCATCATCGCTACCCTGCCCTCTACGAACGCGTCAATCGAGTAATGTTGCTCACGGTTCCATGCATAAGACGTCAACGCAGGATTTGCGAAATCGGTGTAGAAACGGAGCGCCTCGACCCCGGGCGAAAACGCGCCGCTG
>MHSZ01000018.1:11855-13175 GCA_001824745.1 Candidatus Terrybacteria bacterium RIFCSPLOWO2_01_FULL_58_14
GTAAACTGGGCCTGCCGCCCTTCGCGGTCGATCATCGCCGTATCGCCGAACGTCTGAAGCATAAGGAGCCCGAGGATATCCGTGGAGCGGTTGATGTTCCGCGCCGTCCCCATCGCGGCTCCCGCTCTCGTGATATCGCCGTTCACATCCACGAGCGTTAAGCGCTCGACCGCGTCGGCGAACTGCTCCCAGGTAGCCGGCGGTTCGGCAATGCCTGCCGCATTGAGAAGATCTTTATTGTAGTAGAGGGCCAAGCTGTCCAGATACAGCGGCACGCCGTAAATCTCTTTTTGGTCTCGCGTGAAATCCAGCGCTGCGGCGTCCACGAAAATATCGCGATACGACACGAAGGTGGGCCACGTATCTCCCAGAGGAGCCGCCGTCAGTTTATCGAAAAACTTCGGCAGCCATGTGTGATGGAGATAGAGGATATCGGGCTGCCGCCCCGCAGCGAACGCATTGAGAAGTTCTTTCTCGTAATCATCGAAGGGAATCTGGCGATACGTAAGAGAAATATTCTCGTGTGTTGCCGAAAATGCCCGAAAGAAGGGGTTCCACACTTCGCTCGTATCGTAAACGCCCCACACCGTGAGTTCCGTCGGCCCTCCGCGCTCGCTTCGCAATCCGGGAATGACGCGGAGGAATACGAGCAGAAAGAAGGTGGCGAGGACGATGCCGCCAACGACAATCGCAAGTTGTCTGGTGTTCAGTTGCATGACAATTCCCGAAACAAACTACAGGACGGAAAATGACGCGAGTCGATCGCCAGAAAGGAGCCGCATGATTCTCGTACCCTGAGCACTGCGGCTCAGCTCTCGCACCTCTTTGAGGCGCACCCGGAGCGTTTTCCCTTTTGCGGACGCTGCGATGAGTTCCTCCGAATCTTGGGCCGCAATCGCCACATCCACCACAGCCCCGGTCTTTGGCGAGACGGCGAGCGTTCGCACGCCAACGCCGCCGCGCCGTTGTCTTCGGTACTGGCCGAGTTTCACGCGTTTTCCAAACCCCCCCTCGGTCACGATCACGGCAGAAAGCTGCGGAGGTTCCGCGTGCTTGAATACCGCTGCCACACCAGTAACAGTATCATCTCGTCGAAGCGCAATCCCTCGCACTCCCGCCGCCTCCCTCCCCATCAAGCGAATATCGCGTTCGGGAAAACGGAGTGCCATTCCTCGCCGAGTGACAAAGAGAAGATCATCCTCCCCCGAAGTGACCCGCGCCCATGCGAGCGTGTCGTCACCGCGGAGCGCGATCGCGTTGAGGCCGTTGCGTCGAATATTCGCGAGCGTCGCCCCATCGAGGCGCTTCACCACTCCTTTA
>MHSZ01000018.1:13214-13770 GCA_001824745.1 Candidatus Terrybacteria bacterium RIFCSPLOWO2_01_FULL_58_14
TTCGGGAGGGCTGCAATCGCCGCGACCTGTTCACTGGCGGAGAGCGCGATGAAGTTCACGATCGCGCGTCCTCGCGATGTGCGCGATGCTTCCGGGATCTCGTAGGCGGGGGTTCGGAAAACCCGCCCGCGAGTTGTGAAGAAAAGAATGGTGTCGTGGGTATTCGCGACGGTGAAATGCTCGAGGTGCTCCTCTTCTGAAAGCCCGATCCCGGTGACGCCTTGGCCTCCCTTCCGCTGTACGTGGAAACCCGCAGGCGGCATACGCTTGGCGTATCCTTCCGAAGTCAACACGATCACCGCAGACGCTTCGGGTACAAGATCCTCATCTGCGATCTCGCCGACGGGCTGCGGCACGATTGTCGTACGCCGCTCGTCACCGAAACGCTCCCGGAGGTCGCGGAGCTCGTGCACCAGCACCTGGGTCAGCTTCTTTGCGCTCTTGAGGATTTCGGTGAGCGCAACGATCTTCGCTCGCTGTTCACCAAGTTCCCCGAGGATCTTCTCGCGCTCAAGCCGGGCGAGTGCTGAAAGCGGCAACGCCAGGATCGCCGAAG
>MHSZ01000018.1:13820-19409 GCA_001824745.1 Candidatus Terrybacteria bacterium RIFCSPLOWO2_01_FULL_58_14
TCGCGAGAACGCGAGAGTTTGATGGCGCGGATCACCGCATCGATCTTCGAGAGGGCCCGCGTGAGTCCTTCAAGGATGTGGGCGCGTTCCTGGGCGCGCGCAAGATCGTAGGCCGAACGCCGGCGGATTACTTCTCGCCGATGCTTAAGCACCTCTTCGAGAACGGTTTTGAGCGAAAGCACCCGCGGCTGAATGCCATCGACAAGCGCTAAGAGATTGAGGTGGTACCGACGCTCCAGGTCGCTGCGCTTGTAGAGCGCGTTAAGGACGCGTTGTGGAGCAGCGTCGCTTCTCAGCTCGATCACGATACGGAGCCCCTCCTTATCGGATTCGTCGCGGATATCGCGGATACCCTCGAGGCGCTTGTCGCGAACGAGTTCGGCGATGTGTTCAATCAAGGCCGCCTTGCGTATCTCGTAAGGGATCTCGGAAATCACGATGGCACGGCCGCGCTTGTGCTCAACGATCTCGGCACGACCTCGCAGCACCATCGGCCCCGCTCCCTGGGAATACGCCTGGGAAATATCGGCGCGGCCGTAAAGCAAGCCGCCCGTGGGGAAATCCGGCCCTCGCACGATCTTGAGCACTTCCGTGAGCGGCGTCTCTGGCTGTTCGGCAAGGAGTATCAGGGCGTCTGCGACCTCGGCAAGATTGTGTGGCGGGATGGCCGTGGCCATGCCGACGGCAATGCCGACGGAACCGTTGAGAAGAAGGTTCGGGAGTGCTGCGGGCACCACTTGCGGCTCCTTGCGCGTCGCATCGTAGGTGGGAACGAATGCGACGGTGTCTTTCTCGATATCCGAAAGCAGGACTTCGGCAATCGGAGTCAATCGCGCTTCGGTGTACCGCATCGCCGCAGCAGAATCTCCGTCGACGGATCCGAAATTGCCCTGTCCCTCGATAAGCGGGTAGCGAAGAGAAAAAGGTTGCGCCATGCGGACAAGCGCGTCGTACACAGCCGTATCGCCATGCGGGTGGTACTTGCCCAGCACATCTCCCACGACGGCAGCCGCCTTTCGGGGCTTAGCACCATGCGTGAGGCCCATCTCGCGCATTGCGTAGAGGATGCGCCGTTGCACCGGCTTTAAGCCATCGCGCACGTCCGGAAGCGCGCGCTGGACGATGACGGACATCGCATAGTCAAGATACGATTCCTCCATCTCCTGCCGGATGTCGCGTGGTGTCACGGCGCCGATATCCATAGTAAGAAAAGTGATACGCTCAATGATCCGCGGATTTCATCACTCTTGACGCGCATCGGGAAGCCGTGCGCGCGACTCTGTATCATCACTTGGCGCGGCAGAAGGTGCGAGCGGAGGGATTTCCCGTACACCAGTCCCCTCATCCGAAAGGAGAAGCGTCCGTAAGAATCCGCGGAGCTCCTCTCCGGCAGAGGCACCGCTCGCTCGAACGCTCTCCCACGCACCGGGAAGCGCGGTTGTACCCGACTCGGCCGGCTGCTCTTTTGGCTCTTGCGGGGTTTTCAGTTGCCAGGACAACGTCACGAGCCAAAGCGCCCCGATGACGAGCGTTACGAGTATTACGCTCACCCAAAGCACCTGGCGGCGTATGGGCTCGGGGAACTGTCGAAGCCGTTCGATGAACTGAAGCGCATGTTCCATACGACTACTGTGCATCAAGAAAAACAACGCGGAATCCCTCCTCGGGGAAATCCCTCTTCAGCGCCGTGAGTTTCCCTGTGGTCTCCCCCTCCACGCCGAGTTCTTTTCGCACCGCGGCGCGCAGCTTCGCATCTTCGGTGAGCGGCAACACCACCTTCGGTTCAATGGCCCGCACAACGTCACCGAGACCGGAAATCTGCGAGGTTTTTTCTGGGTGCGAAGGCACCGGGAGGGCGAGAATATCCACGAGACCGAGCGCCTCGACGTCTTGCTCCGAAAGCGTATCCGCTGCGACCTCGCCGAAAAGACAAAATACCGTATCGCCAGCTTCTGTAACGTACGCCGAGGTGCTCGAGCCGCTTCGGCTCCCGAATGCCATGCCGCGCACGAAAAAACCCGCAACGTCGTACTCGCCCGGCATCACGATTCGGTGCGCCCTCCCCTCTTGCGGGACCTTCACGTTTTCGCCTCCCACAATAACATCCGCCTTCTCTTCTAGGGTGCGCACGCGGCTCGTTTTCGTTTCTGGAAAAAAGAGCGTGCTGCGCGGTGTTTGGCCCCGGACGCGCTCCTCAACAAGCATGCACCGTCCGCCGTACCACGTCACGATCATGGTTTCAGCATACCATCGAGGGCGCTCACCGCAAAGGCACTCGCGTTGTTTTCTCTTGCCAATATTAACCCTCTCGCCTATGATGAGCCGACGGAAAGGAGGATGAATCTCTATGGAACGACAAGAAAACGAAACGGTGGCGCCGTCAGCACTCGATTCCGCGGCACACCCGCTCGATGCCATACTCAAGGCCGATTCTCCCCAACTCCCTCGTGAGGGCGACATCGTTGAGGGGCCCGTAATTTCCCGCGGCACCGCTGCGGTACTCGTGGATCTGGGGCCGCAGGGCACCGGCATCGTCTACGGCCGTGAGTTCTTCATGGCCCGGGATATCCTGCGAGACAAGCGCGTCGGTGACCGCGTAAGCGCAAAAGTGATCGATCCGGAGAACGCCGACGGTTACGTGGAGCTGTCTGCGGTCGCTGCGGGAAGAGAGCTCGCGTGGGGGCGCCTCCAAAAATTCTCCGATGAAAAAGAAACCATTAAGGCGACGGTGGAATCCGCAAACCGCGGAGGACTGGTCGTGAACGTGGAAGGGATCAAGGCCTTTCTCCCCGTATCCCAGCTCGCTCCGGAACACTACCCGCACGTGGAGGGCGGCGATAAGGAGAAGATTCTTGAAGCGCTGCGGGCTTTCGTGGGGCAACCGCTTTCGGCGAAAATCCTCAACCTCGATCCCCAGCGCGACAAGCTCATTCTCTCGGAACGAGCCGTCTTCGAAGAAGAGCTCCGCGAAGAACTCAAGAACTTCCACGTCGGCGATATCGTCGAAGGAAGGGTCGCGGGCATCGTGGACTTTGGGCTCTTCGTGAGATTCGGCCCCGACGAACGTCTCGAAGGGCTCATGCATGTCTCCGAGGTCTCCCGTGAGCCGGTGCAGCACATTCGCGAACGCTTTACGATCGGCGACCGATTGAAGGCGAAAATCGTCGATATCCAAAGCGACCGCGTTTCACTCTCCCTGAAAGCGCTCGAGCCCCCTCAGCCCGAAACAGCAACGCCCAGTGCCGATGGCGAGGAAGTCACGCCAGAAGCGAAGGAAGAGCCGGCCGTCACCGCGGAAACCGAAAAGACAGAGGAAACGTCCGCGAACGTCGCGGAATCCGAAGAATCCCTCGGATAAAACCGGTGATGCTTTGGTCTTCAGGCCCCACCCGCACGCTGCGGAGTGGGGCTTGACTTATTGAGATAATCGTGCTATTTTTGTTCGGTAGTCCCGATCCATGTGTACGCACGAAATCGGGACACAGTACCTTGGGAATACGGGGATAGGGCAGTTCAGTTCCAAAGGAGGAACCACGTGAACGACCAGATCCAGACGACGCCCCCTGCCTCGCCCAAGGCGAGTCAGAGGGTCAACGCCGGCGATCTCGTACGCCAGGCCGCGCAGGCCGAGCGGAATGCACAGATCGCAAAGGCCGAGCAGCTCGTCGAGCAGCTCGACCAGGCGGAGGAGCAGATCGGCCAGTACGAAACGGCCGAGCGGATCCTCCGCAGCCGCAACAAGGATCTCACTCCGCAGCAGCGCACGGCGTTGGACGGCTTGAGGTCCCAGGCGGTAGAGCTCCGCGAGAAGCTCGAGGCGGCCGGCGAGGACACCGCGCGCATCGCGCAGTTCCGCGGCGTGCGGCGCACGCTCAGGGTGTTCTCCGACAAGGGGCGCCACCCGGAGACGCCGTCGCTTCCGGACTACGCAGAGGCGGTGCACGGCCTCCTCAAGGTCACCGACCACGCGGTCGTGACCCAAGAGGAGCTCGAGGGCGCGAGGTCGCGCAAGCAGGACGGCCACTTCGTCTTCTGCGACTGCCCGGACCACCGGGACACCTCATACACGGTGTCCCGCACGGACGGCAGCCCGGCGACGTTCCGCGGCACCTACTTCCGCTTCGACAGCTACGAGAGGTCGCCGGCGGTCCGGAGCGCGGTCTTCTTCGCTCTGCGGACGCGCAACCGCATCCGCAGTGCCGAGAGGCAGGCGGCCGAAGAGCGCCGGGGGCTTCTCGCCAACGCCACCGGGGTCAAGGCCGAGGACATCCTCGCCCTGACGTGCTCGGGCCTCGTGGCCGTGCCGGTTCTCTTCCGAGACGGCAAATCCGCAGGCCAGCTCGTCCTCGAGATCGTGGACCGCACCGTGACGCTCAAGGCCGCGACGAACCGCGGCATGGCGTCGATCCTTCAGGAGTGCATGGGCCAGTCGCTCACGGCGGAGAACCGCCGCGACGGAGGCCCTGGCTACTTCTTCAAGGGTCCGGTGCGCCTGTACCACATCCTCGACCAGTCGGCCCGGGAGCCGGCGAGCGAGGAGCAGGCCAGGGCGCTCCAGGAGCGCTTCAGGCCGCAGCCCCCCATGGCGTCCGCCGCGCCGAGCCCGGCCCACGCCGAGCCCGAACGCGACGAGACGCCGCGCGGTCGCCGGTCGAGGCACGAGCCCTCCTTGGATGAGGAGGAGCTCGACGCCGAAGACGAGGCCGTCGTAGCGGAAGCCCTCGGAAACAACGAGGACGATACCGCGGAACCGCAGAGCTACTCCTCGGGACCGGGAGAGGAAGGCGCGTCGCCGTTCGCGGCACTCGCTCCCCTCAAGGCCAGCCCGCAGGCCCGCAAGCTCGCAGGCGAGCTCGGTGTCGACCTCGGCACCATCATCGATGGCACCGGCAAGGACGGCGCCATCACGGTCAGCGACGTGCGCAACGCGTCTGCCGCTGCCCCAATCCAGTAAACAACCCCTATCCCCTTCCAACGGAGAACCCCAGGCCAACGCGCCTGGGGTTTTTCCTTATGCTACGATGAAAAACGATGGCGAAACGCGAGCAGCGAAAGAGGAGAAAAACAACGAAGAGAGAGCCCCATATCATTGCGCTCGGCGGTTCAGTCGTCGCGCCGGAAGGCATCGACCACCTATTTCTGAAGCGCTTCCGAGCGCTCGTACGAAAAAAAGTGCGTCGCGGACATCGTTTCATTATCGTGATCGGCGGCGGCGGCATTGCGCGCACATACCAGCGCGCAGCACAAGAGCTCACGCCCGCCGCCACGCAAATCAATCTCGACACAGTCGGCATGCGGGCGACACAGCTGAATGCCGAACTCTTGCGCGTCGCGCTCGGAACGGGCACGCATCCCGAAATCGTGAACGCGCCGGAAAAATTGCTCCACCTCCGCGACCCCATCGCTGTTGCCGCAGGTTGGATGCCGGGATACTCCACCGATACGGTCGC
This sequence comes from Candidatus Terrybacteria bacterium RIFCSPLOWO2_01_FULL_58_14, assembly GCA_001824745.1. Classification (GTDB taxonomy): domain Bacteria; phylum Patescibacteriota; class Minisyncoccia; order Terrybacterales; family 2-01-FULL-58-14; genus 2-01-FULL-58-14. The sequence continues at coordinate 19,271 of MHSZ01000018.1, forward strand.
GGTGCGCGTTGCGGAAGAGCTTGGCGCAAAGCGTATCGTCATCGCGGGACGCCCCGCATACGTCTACGATCGCGATTTCGTCCGCTACCCGAATGCCAAACCCCTCAAGCGCCTCTCTTGGCGCGAATACGGGAAAATC
>MHSZ01000018.1:19442-20252 GCA_001824745.1 Candidatus Terrybacteria bacterium RIFCSPLOWO2_01_FULL_58_14
CGCATGGGTCTAACGGTCATCGTCGTGCGCGGCACACAACTCACGAATCTCGCCGATCTTCTCAACGGCCGCGCGTTTCGAGGCACCATCATCCAATAACAGGGCCATTGCCCTTCCGCAGTCCCTGCATTAGGGTAAGGTGGATTTCATCTTATGCGCCTTCTCATCCGCAACCTCCTCATCACTATTGTCCTTCTCCTCTTCCTCTCTTCGTTCCTCGGGTTCCTTATGGAAACCGTCACGAAGCCGGAGGAAGTGCCGCTTTCGCAGATCGCACAAGCGCTCCGCGACGATACGGTGAAAAGCGTCGCCGTACGGGGAGAGGTCGTCACGGTGCACTACCGCGATGATACCGAGAAGCTCGCGCGCAAAGAGGTGGGAGCGCCGATCACTCAAACCCTCACGGATCTTGGCGTCACCTCCGAGCAGCTTGCGCGCACCGATATCGTAGTGGAGAGCGAAGAGGGCCTTGGCTACTGGCTCGCAGTACTCCTTCCCATCCTCTTACCCATCATCATTATCGGCGTCTTCCTCTGGTTCCTCACCCAGCGTGCGCAACAAGGCGCGATGCAGGCCTTCTCGTTCGGACGCGCACGCGCACGCATCTTTACGGGAGGGAAAAAGGAACGCATCACGTTCAAGGATGTCGCCGGAGTGACGGAAGCGAAAGAGGAACTCTGGGAAGTCGTCGAGTTCCTCAAGCATCCAAAAAAGTTTCTGGAGATTGGCGCGCGGATTCCTCGCGGTGTCATCCTCATGGGACCGCCGGGGACCGGAAAGACGCTCCTCGCGCGTGCGGTCGCAGGAGAA
>MHSZ01000018.1:20259-26430 GCA_001824745.1 Candidatus Terrybacteria bacterium RIFCSPLOWO2_01_FULL_58_14
TGCCGTTCTTCCACATCGCAGGGTCGGAGTTCGTGGAGATGTTCGTGGGGGTGGGCGCCTCGCGCGTGCGAGATCTCTTCGAACAAGCGAAGCGTGCCGCCCCCGCGATCGTCTTCATCGACGAGATCGACGCCGTGGGCCGCATGCGGGGCGCGGGGCTCGGGGGAGGGCACGATGAGCGCGAACAAACGCTCAACCAGATCCTCACCGAAATGGACGGCTTCGAACGCGATACGAATGTCATCGTGGTCGCCGCGACGAACCGCCCCGACGTCCTCGATCCCGCACTCCTGCGGCCCGGACGATTCGATCGCCGCGTGGTGCTCGATGCGCCGGATATCAAGGCGCGAGAAGAGATTCTCGCAATCCACACGCGCGAGAAAAAACTCGCCGCCGATATCAATATTCGGGCGATCGCAGAACGCACGCCGGGTTTCTCTGGGGCTGACCTCGCGAACCTTACCAATGAAGCTGCGATTCTCGCGGCCCGCCGCGACAAGAAAACTATCACCCAGCAGGAACTCTCCGAATCCATCGATAAGGTGATTCTCGGCCCGGAACGAAAATCGCACGTTTTCTCACCTCGCGAAAAAGAGATCGCGGCCTATCATGAAGCCGGCCATGCGCTCGTTGCCGCTTCCATCCCCGAGGCGGATCCTATCCACAAGGTCTCGATCGTGTCCCGTGGCATGGCGGGGGGGTATACACAGCAACTCCCCAGCGAAGATCGAAAACTCCACTCCAAGAGCCAGTTCCTTGGACGCATCGCGACCATGCTCGGCGGATATGCGTCAGAGGGGCTGGTCTTCAATGAACTCACCACTGGCGCCTCCAACGACCTGAAGCAAGCGACAGACCTCGCCCGCCGGCTCGTCACGGAATACGGCATGTCGGATACGCTCGGACCCGTGGTCTTCAGCGAACGAGAAGAGTTGATCTTCCTCGGAAGAGAACTCGCAGAACAACGCCATTATTCCGATGCAACAGCCGAAACCATCGACCAAGAAGTACGCGGCATCATTACGAAAGCCCACGAACGCGCCAAAGGTATCCTGAGGAAAAAACGTACGCTGCTCACGCGCATCGCGAAACGCCTCACCGAAGTCGAAACGCTCGAACGCGCAGAGTTCGAGGAAATCATAGGCACGCCGCACAAGGCCCCGGTTCCGAAAATCAATCCGCAGCCCGCCACGCCATAATCGCCGGCTTCCTCCGCGAACTTATTCTTTTACGAGAGAAATACCCCGCAGGCGCGGGGTATTTCCTTTCTCAACCTCAATACACCTCTCCCCCGCTCGCGCGCCAATCCTCGAGAAGCGCGAGGCAATCGCGGCGCATGAATCCTTTCGTGATGCCGACACGGCTGCGGCCCAACCGCCGCAGTGTTTCATTCTTGACGCGAAGTTCGTGGAAACCGAACCGCTCGGCGTCCGCAATGCTCGTTCCCGACACTACATGACCTATCCGCGCCCAGTGGATTGCCCCAAAACACATCGGACACGGCTCGGTGGTGGAGAAAATCGTCGTGCGCGAGAGATTCCACGTTCCTAGTTTCTTGGAGGCCTGCCGGATAGCATTCATCTCCGCGTGACATGTGGGGTCCTGCTTTCGGAGCACCGTATTGTGAGCTACGGCCAATATGTCTCTGTTTTTCACAATACAGGCCCCAAAGGGGCCTCCATCATGTTTCCGTATTCCCTGGCGCGCGCTTGCGAGCGCCTCGCGCATGAACTGCTCCATACGTTCCCTTGACTCGTGGGCGCGTCAGGATTCGAACCTGAAACCTTCTGTGTGTAAAACAGACGCTCTGCCGTTGAGCTACGCGCCCGCCATCAACGCCACTGCACGCGTCCCTTACTTTTCCTCTGACGCGCCCTCTTCAGCGGCCGCTGATGTTTCCATGGATTGATCTTCGGGCACCGGCACTGCTGCAGATACTTCTTCGGGTTCTGCAGATCCGATCTCCGGCGGCATGAGTTCGCCCCGGAGCGTCGCCCGTCTCCCTACTCGCTTGCGCAAATAGTGGAGTTTCGCGCGTCGTACCTTCGCGCGCCGCATAATTTCAAACTTCTCAATGGTCGGCGCGTAAAGGGGGAAGACCCGCTCAACGCCGACGCCGAAAGAAATTTTCCGCACGGTAATCGTCGCCCCGGGTTCCGAACCATGGCGGCGGGCGATCACGACACCCTCGAAAATGGCGGTGCGCGCCTTCCCGCCCTCTTTGATGCGCTCAAAAACCCGTACCGTATCGCCGGGGCGGATATCGGGGAGTTTCTTGCGTTTCAGTATTGGCTTTACGAGATCGGTTGCCTGCATAGCTAATATTCCGAATGTACGAATTCTTCGTCGTTCTTATATTTCGCCGCGTTTTCTTCGAGTGTTCCTAGCGTCTCCTGAAAATCTTCGGGGGGGTCGGCTTCGAATGTATAGCGCTTTCCATTACGCCGCGAAAGGGTGAGCGAAGAAGCGTGAAGCATCTGCCGAGACGCGCGTAAAGAGGTATGTTTCCCTCCGTAGAGTTTATCGCCAAGCACGGGATGGCCGATGGCCGCAAGATGAACGCGAAGCTGGTGCATGCGTCCGGTCTTCGGGCGCAACGTAAGAAGCGTGGCATCGCGGAACCTCCGCCGCACGACAAAATTCGTTATCGCCTCCCGAACTTTTCCTAACGGTCTTCCTGGACCATCAACGCCCCGACGCATCCCGATGCGTCCAATCGGCAAGGTAATAGTACCGCGCGGCGCCTTCACGCGTCCCTCAACGATCGCGATGTACTGCTTCTCAATTTTTCTGGAACGGAAAAGCTCTTTGAGCTCCACGAAGGTTTCTTGATTCTTCGCGATCACCAGCACACCGGACGTGTCTTTATCCAATCGATGGACAATACCGGGTCGCACAGAGTCCTCCCCCACTCCCCGCAATTCTGGGCAATATGAAAGGAGCGCGTCCACAAGCGTTCCCGACGACTCGTGGAGCGACGGGTGGACAGAAATGCCCGGCGGTTTATTGAGGACAAGGAGATCGTCATCCTCGTAGAGGATGTCGAGGGTCTCGGGCACGTTGGGCATTCTAAGGGGACGGGGCCGACTGCGCAAGTGCTCCCCCGTAATGCGAGAAAGTATTGCCGGGGCTCACTCGGTACGGTACAACCGATAACGCGGGCGGTTAGCTCAGTTGGCTAGAGCGGTCGCCTTAGGCGACAGGTCGTTGGACCTGAAATCTCGCCGGAACAATATCTTGAGGGCCCGTAGCTCAGTTGGTTAGAGCGCGTCGTTGACATCGACGAGGTCAGCCGTTCGAGTCGGCTCGGGCCCACATGCATCATTTTCGTTTCTGTCCCGAATGCGGCGGCCGTCTTGCACAACAGCCGCTTCGCCTCGAACCTGACAAGAAAGAGCTCACCTGCACTGCGTGCGGTTTCGTCTTCTGGCAGAACGCGAAGCCGACGGCAACGGCCGTTCTTGAAAACAAGCATGGAGAAGCGCTGCTTGTGTTGCGTGCCTTCGACCCGAAAAAAGGGTTCTGGGACCTCCCCGGTGGCTTCCTTGAAACCGAGGAGAAACCTGAAGAGGGTCTCCGCAGAGAACTTCATGAAGAACTCGGCGTAGAAATAACCGATGTGTCGTTTCTCGGTATTTTTGCGGATCGCTACGGCGAAGGCGAAAAAATGGAGATAACGTTCAATGTCTACTACCGGGCACGCATTGCAAGCGGCGACCCGACGCCCGCAAGCGACATCGCGGATGCAAGGTGGTTCAACGCGGCATCGCTCCCAGAACACATGGCCTTCGAAAGCAACGAGAAAGCGCTTGATGCGTGGCTTGAGGCCACCGGACGGGCAAAAAAATACGGGCCAGCTCCTGCGGTATGATAACAATGGATGCGTAGCTCAATGGTAGAGCGCCAAGCTTATACCTTGGTGGTTCCAGGTTCGAGTCCTGGCGCATCCACGAAAACCTTCGTAGTCCAGATTTTCCCGATCCCGCTGCTACGGGACGAATCCTGACAGGCCCACCAAGGCAAAAAGGGACGCCCCCGATGACGGAGGCGTTCTTTATGTGCGGTAGGCGATTACGAAACCGTGATCCAGGATCCGTCACGTTGATCGCTATGGAAGCTCAGGATCCATCCCGCTTCGCGATAGCGACGTTCGAGCTCCTGGCGTATTCGCTCATGGGGCCAATGCGAGATAGTGACGACGAGCTCGCGCCCCACATAATTCCGCCGAATCTCTGCGTCGATCGTCGCTTCAAGGGCAGAGGCCGCTGCCTCCTGATCCTGAGTGAGACGACCGAGAATCTCGGCTTTCGTGATAGCCATGACGATCCTCCTTCAAGGCTGCTGCAAATATTGTACACTGACGCAATAAAAAGTCAAGATGCGCCGTGCGGCGCATTCCTCTTGCTCCCTCCGGTGATTGCTCCCTATACTAAACATGCTTCCCGAACCGTGAAGACAAACGCGGGTGTCGTATAGTGGTTATTACACCGCCTTGCCAAGGCGGAGATGGCGGTTCGATTCCGCTCACCCGCTCCCGATGAAACCGCTAGCGACCATAGGCAATGCCCGGCTCTATCGCGTGAGACGCAATGATTTACCGTCCAATACTTATATTGTTTCCAGCCCCTACTCCGAAAAAATCCACTTCAACCCCACGATCACCGACTTTGACCTCTCCCGCCTCACGGTAAAATCCAACGAGGCGTTTTTGCTCGCCGCAAAACGGCTTGGTGTATTCAACGGCGCAGCCGTGAAAAATTTCTGCGAGCTCATTCTCTTGACTGGGGGGTTCTATTACCACCTCAACCGAGCGTTCTATAACGTCTTTCGCCATTCCTTGCCTGCCGGATTTCTCGGCGTACGTCGGACATTCGGCAAAACGCCGCTGGCGCGGGTCTCCTACGAGAACCTGGAAGCGGTGCCAAGCAACAATATCACCCTTGTAGGCGACACCATCGCCACTGGCGCCACCCTCCAGTCCTCGCTTCCCTATTATCTCCAACGAGCGCCTCGGGTGAAAAAGCTGCTCATCTTCAGCATCGCAGGGGCATTGCCCGGCGCACAGGAACTCGCAAAATTGGAAAAAACAATACGCAAAAAGTATGGCACCCGGCTTTTTGTGTTTTTTGCCGATGCGATATTCGGACTGGCCGAAAACCAAACTGATATGTTTTATCTCCATAAAGATACGATCGCGCCGGAAATATCCCTGCAGAGGGCTCGTCGGCGTCTTGGCGTTCGGCTGGGAAAGGAGATGTGCGTAATTTGGGATTGGGGCCGGCGCAACAAAGACCCGATGGGGCATCTACGAGAAGTGATTGCCGCTGGAAAAAAATGGGGCCGGCCCGCCGAGGCAATAGTAAAAAAGGCGCAAGAGAAATTGCGAGAACGGGAAAATTCATAACGTGGGACGGTCGATACGAAATGCGTATGGTAAACTTGCGAACATACTGAACGCTTGCTATAGAAAGACGGGGTTTTGAAAAAGGAGCGGCAACGTGAAACTCTGGACGTGGAAGCGGCTAGAAGAAGTGTTTAAGACGCACCCAGAGAAACTCCGCCGATTCTCGGATCATCCGCCCAAGGTAAACTGCGCCACATTCGCCGAGGTGCTTAACATCGACGAAATGCAGTGCGATATCGTCGCGGCGGTTATCGGATGTCGTTGCGCGGAGAGCATGAAGCTGCACCAGCGACAAGCGATGGCGGTACGCCGCACTATCTGGGAAACACCGCGCGGGTGGATTACGGCAGTCGAGCAAAATGCGGATTCGATCCCTCCGGATTACGGCGCTGCTATCCGGAGAATCACCCGGCGATTCGCTCGCGTGAAACAGTGCCATCGCAACTGGCTTGGCGCGCGCTCCGGAATTCGCTGCTACTGCGATGAGCATGGCCACGAGAACCTTCCATCGGAGAGGAGGTAAGTAAAGATGGGCCAATGGGAACCAGCGCTCTTCATCGGCGCAATCTCGCTTCTTGCGATTGGCACCTGTATCTCCCTGCGCGCCGCAGGCGTGATACGCGACTAACCAAACGGGCCCATCAGGGGCCCGTTCGCTTTTGGTGCAGTATTCTTAAATTAGTCCGAACGCATTTCGCCGCCGCAGGCGGCGAGGAAGTCCCCCCGCGAAAATTCGGAAAGGCGGCGGAGCCGCACCGCTGACAATT
>MHSZ01000018.1:26452-32420 GCA_001824745.1 Candidatus Terrybacteria bacterium RIFCSPLOWO2_01_FULL_58_14
AGCATTACTAATAAAATTATTCAACTCATCTATGGTAAATAATTTCATATATCCGATTGTCGCGTCATTACGCGCATACCATAGAGTGTTGATATCTGTAAATGGTTCTAGGTCCGAGCGGTCTTTCAATAAAGTAGCTTCTCTGTCTTTCAGAACCTTCAGGGCTTTAATCGTGAGAATGTCAAAAATAATTACTCCATCGTCTACACACTGCTTGGCCAAGTTGTTGAAAATAGAAGCTCGATTTTCAGTAATTCCGTTTAGAATTCCCCACAAACACAAGACGAGATTTCCAGTATACGGCCCCGGCTCGCTAGTCAAATCCACTGTCGTCAACTTATCGTATAAAGGTTTATCAAGATATTTTTGCTCGCGAGCTATCGCAAGCATACTATCAGCATAATCAAGTCCGTAAATTGATTTAATTTCACTTCGATCAATATGAACATTTTCCAAAATATATCTCAATCTGTCGCCAGTTCCACAACCTGCGTCTACGATTTCAAAAGTTTTTCCATTACGACGCATTTCATTAATTATTTCTATAACCAAACTATCCTCGCAGGACAAATTCGCCCAACTTTTTCTATCCATCACCCGTTCAGAGTAATTCTTACTATGTTTATTAAAACTATCTTTTAAGGAGAATTGCATATGATTAAAAAATTTTCTTCCCCCAAAATGCAGAATCGCCAATTCTTTTTTACCCCCAAAATCCAATACAAATTAGTCGCCGAGCGAAGCGAGGCGAACCTTTCAAACTTGCGAATTCCTTTCTGGTGCTGGGGGTCGGAATCGAACCGACGACCCCTTCCTCTTCAGGGAAGTGCTCTACCGACTGAGCTACCCCAGCAAACTTTGCCCCGCAAAGAAACTCTAATCTCTAAATCCCAAATCCTAAACAATTCCCAGTGGCCGAAATTCAAGCCGCAAGAAGTTAGGCTTTAGAACTTAAGGTTTAGAGCTTCCGCTTCAAAATCGGTGGTGCCAGGGGTGGGAGTCGAACCCACACGGGATTGCTCCCAAGAGGGTTTAAGCCTCTAGCGTCTACCAATTCCGCCACCCTGGCGTCTACTAGTGGAGTTTACCCCGAACCATCGAGCCGCCAAAGGCGGATCCGATTGGCTCGTGGCCACGCCGGCCCTCCCCCACTCTGCCCACTGAAAAGAAATCTGGCAACTACACAGCGCCGTACTGAATCTGTCGAAGATCCTCTAGCATAATGGGGACAATATCGAACGAAGAAAGCTCGTGCGGCATAACCCACGCGAAGTCCACGTGCTCGTCATTGAGGATCGGGTCCGCGTGATCGGTGGAAAAACGGAATGCGTACGTCCGCCAAATCTTCCCGTCATAATCTACGTCGTAACGCGCGTACTCCTCCTGCAAGCTCACGGGTAGGGCAACCTCTTCACGAATCTCCCGTAGTGCGGCCTCCACCGGCACCTCCCCCTCTTCGATTTTCCCCGTTACAACATTCCAAAGGTTCGGCGCCCAATTATTGTTCGGGGACCTTTTCAATAAAAGCATTCTCTCTTCAGAATTCTCAATCACCGCAACGATAACGGGAATAATATCCTTCATAAACCCGAGCGTCTTTTACGATCGCTGTCGAGGCCGGGACGGGAATCGAACCCGTGTATAAGGGTTTTGCAGACCCTTGCCTTACCACTTGGCTACCCGGCCATAGCGTCCTAAACGAGAATCGTATCCTAGAGTTTAGTGATCCTGTTGAAGTTTGTAAAGTTCGGCTTCAATCCGATCTGCCTCGGCGGTGGTCCGATCGAGAAGAAAACGGATGCGCGGGACCGGGCGCATTCGCATCCGGCGATTGAGATCGCGCTGGAAAAGCGCCACGCGTTGCTGAAGCCAGGCAATCACCTCTCCCCCGCGATCTTCCGGCAAGACACTCACCGCAACTTCTGCAGAGGTCAAATCTTCCTTCGGAGTCACGCGCGTGACCGTCACCACGGCGTCCTCGGGGAGTTCCTCCCGCAAGAGAAGCATCGCGATCTCTTCTCGCAGCAACTCGCCGATACGCGCACGGCGACGCGGGTTCGTCATGACAAAAACACGGCTTCTCACCCGAGCTTCTGCTGCTCGATACGTTCGGTGAATAGACGCAGGGTATCACCCTCTTTTGCCGGCCCCCCGGCACGGAACTTCACGAGGGTGCCGCACTCGTTTCCCTGCGGCACTTCGTCAACAACGATTTTGTTCATCTGCACCTCCAGCAACTCACCGGAGCCAACAACGGCATTGTTGCGCTCCAGCTCAAAGCGCAAGCCCTTTCGCGCCAATCCTTTCGTAATACGCCCGCCGATCACCTGTCGCGGCGGATCGCTGCGGAAGGTTGCGAGAAGCTGAAGAACGCCCATGTCTTCACGGATGATCTTTCGGGGCATACGCTCTTCGATGGCCTTACGGAGAAAGTCGAGCATCTCATAGATCACCGGAAAGGTTACGACGGAGACCCCCGTCCGTTCTGCAAGTTGCTGAATGGCTCGTGGCGCCTTTACCCTGAAACCGACGACGATAGCCCCGATGGCTGCCGCCTGCTTCACTTCATTTTCCGTGATATCTCCGGTGTCTGCAGCTGCCACGCGTATTGCGATGAAGCTATTGCGGAACTTCCCAAGCTCTCCCATGACCGCCTCCAATGAACCCATCACGTCGGCCTTCACGATGAGCGAAAACTCGCCTTCGGGGGATCCTTCAGCGATCACCTGTTCCCGCGCGCGACGCTTCGCCTCTGATTGAGCCTTTTCCGCAGCCATGGCGTCGTCTGGGAAGACGGAGAAAGCGTCACCGACTGCCGGAACCTCATTGAATCCTAATACCACCGCGGGCATGGACGGCCCGAGCGCTTCCGCGTTTTTGCCAGCGAAATCCTCGATGGCCTTTGCGCGGCCGAAAACCGAACCCGCAACAATAGCATCGCCGCGGCGAAGCGTTCCCTCTTTCACAAGCAGTGTGGCAACGGGCCCGCGCCGCGAATCACGGTGCGCTTCAATCACCGCGCCTTCCGCCATGCCCGTAGGATCAGCGCCCAGCTCCGCCACTTCCGCGACGAGCAGCACGAGCTCAAGCAGCTCATCCACGCCGCTTCCGGCTTTCGCGGAAATCTCTACATTCGGAGTATCCCCTCCCCAACCCTCAAGGAGCACCCCTGCTTCGGTGAGTCCATTCTTCGTGCGTTCAATATCGGCATTTCCTTTGTCGATCTTGTTCATCGCAACGACGAAAGGAATGTGGGAGCTCCGAATCGCTTCGATTGCCTCTTTGGTTTGTGGCTTCACGCCATCGTCGACAGCAACGACCAAAATCGCAACGTCCGCGACCTGGGCGCCGCGAGAGCGCATTGCCGAGAACGCTTCATGTCCCGGAGTGTCCAAAAACGTAATGGTTTTCCCTCCTCGTTCGACCACATATGCGCCAACATGCTGAGTGATGCCGCCGGATTCTCTCCCCGCCACATTTGTTTTCCGAATCGTATCGAGGAGAGTGGTTTTGCCGTGATCCACGTGCCCTAAAACAACCACGACCGGGGACCGCGGCGCCATTCCTTTCTTCGGAGTCCTTTTTGGAGTTTTTGGCATTTCGAACTATTCGCGCTGAATAGCGCGGCGAATCGCCTCTTCTTCCTCGCGCGAGAGATGGTGCCGCGACTGTCCCTTCACGACCTGTTTGGCATATACGCGCGTTCCCTCGCGCGTATAAAGCGAAGAGAGCACCGCGCCGTTGTCTTCAGAATCAAGAAGTGCAACCGCGAAGGACTGATCGCCTCCCACATCTTCAAAAGGATTGAACCGCACGACGCCGACCTTCTGCACTGCATTCCCCGCCATCACGTCGATACGCGCAACATCGTTTCTGAGCCGCTTGAACTCTTCCTCGGTCGCGCGGAGACGCTTCCCGACTTCCGCGATAATACTCTCCAGGTCTTCGGCTTTCCCTCCGTGGAAAAACGCGTCGAGGCGCCTGCTGAGACGAAACACCAGAACAGCTGTAGTACCAGCGGCGAAAACCGCCACCAGCGCCACGAGTTCGCTTATCCCAAAATTCATAGATGCTCTTCCGATCACATGAGGTCTGCCGAAGGCCAACGTAGCGCTCGCCGCACGAAAAGACAAGGCGGCGCATGCGTCCTAGCCCGCACCTCCTCCACCTCCACCGCCGCCCCCGCCTCCGCCGCCCCCGCCTCCGAAACCGCTTCCGCTCGTCCCGGTCGCGCGAGAGAATGCGCCGGAAAAGCTTGCGCTGAAGCTTGCGGTGAATGCAGTTGGCGAAAATCCCTGGCCGGGCAGGCCTCCGCTGCCGCCCGCCACCCATGCCCCGGCATACCAGCCCGGCTGCGGAACCGTCAGCCCCTCGAAGCGTTTCGCCCACTTTTTTTCCACGCCGAATACTATCGCATACGGCAAAAACGCTGCGAACTTATCAATGGGGGCTTTTGCTAAACGGAAACGCTCGGCAATGGAGAGATAGAGCTTGAATCCAAACAGCTCCCACAACCGCTCGGCACCCGCCGGCGTTCGTTGTGGCATAACCGAACCGAATATGGTTACCATAACGCCCGAAGCAGCCGCCCCGATTGCTATCGCCACGGCGTACGGTCCTGCCGCACCTAAGGGCGCAAAGCCGTCAAGAAAACTTGCAGCGATCCAGCCGAGAACAAGCAACAGCAGACCGAACCCGCCGTAGCGCTTTCGGACCGCCATGGGGTTCTCCCGAAAAAATCCCTGGCGAGCCGCTTCTTGTGCCGCATCCTTTTCGATCTCCCCGACGATCTTCGCCAACGCTGCCTCTCTCCCCTTCTTGAGTGTGGTCAGCGGTTGCAGCGATCCTACCGAAAGATCGTGCGGAAATAACGCAGCGAGTAAATCGCGCTCATAGTTCAACAGGGCTGTATCGGGGAGTTTCTGAAGTTCGAGCGTGTACTGCTTGGAACGGAAAGGGGCTATCCCCGCGCGTGTCTCGATCATTTTCAGATAGCCGCGAACCGCAAGGTCCAGGACGGTAGCGGCAAGGGCCTTGGGCGTCACGCGGTTCCTCATCAGCGCTTCCACCACGGCCGGCCGCAACCCGCCGGGTGGCTCATATTGTGCGATGACCGTCCTGCGGTACTCGGGATCACGGCCATATCTCCACCATCGAAGCGCCACGAATATACTGGGACCGAGAAAACTAAAAAACCCAAGAAGAATCGGGAGCGCAACCGCCACTCGATCTGGCGTGCGGTTGATAAGACCCGGCGGCCATCCGGCAACAATGGTGAAATCATCCTGCGGCTGCAGTTCTGTTCCAGAAAATGAGAAAGTTTTCGCGTCGACGATGCGCCCTTCTGCATCGTTCGCGCTCGTGAATAGATGCGTCCGCATCTCTGCCGGGTCACTCATCACCGGCAACGTCACCAGAGCGGTCGCAGATTCAACCAACACATCGCGATTGGGGAAAATGGCGTTCCAGTATAGCTCGTCGTGATCATCGAAATAGCGGAGTGCCCCCAAAACGCGGTAGCGTACCGTCCATACGTGTGCGGTGTCGTGGAGATCGAAGTACCATGTCGCACGAACACTATCGCCATCCTCCGCAATCGTGTACGTCCCCCAACTCGCCGGGTTGTTCGGGTCTGGTTCGCCGCTTCCGTGCCGGAGTGGCGCCTGCTCCGTCTCATCTCTCACGCTCACGTCGCGAATCTCTCGGAGATCTTTTTTCGCGATATCGCGGAACGCAAAATGAAATTGTCCCTCGAACTGCAGGGTGATTTGCTCTTCGACCAAAAACGACCCGTCATCTTGAATGGCGATGCGGACATCGATCCGAGGATACCGATACGATTTCGCAAAAACAGGAAGTGCGGAGGCCGCCAGCAAGAAGAGAATCGCGATACTCGCACAGAAAATCCGCCGCATCACGCCTCATCCTATCAGGAAACGAAACGGCGCGCCCTCGGGGCGCGCCGGAG
>MHSZ01000018.1:32430-35891 GCA_001824745.1 Candidatus Terrybacteria bacterium RIFCSPLOWO2_01_FULL_58_14
CGAGGTATTTCGAAAATAACCCGAACGGAATTTTTACCCCGTAGCGAGCTTGCTCTGCTTCGGGGCTACCCTCGTCCGCCTTCGTCGGACTCGGAGTGGGCGGGTAGGACAAACGAGCGGCTCCGCCGCACGCGCTGGCAATTCTCAGTTTTTCCCTTGCCTCTGGCCGAGCAGGCGAGCAGGCTTTGGCGGATTCTAGCGAAGCGTACTGCCGATAAGAATGCCGTTGGCCCAATAGAATCCGGTATCGCCGGACGGCAGTATGTCGTATGTTGCGCTCTCACCGTAAGGAACGCGCTCGGTGCTTATCACAGAAACGCCAGCGTATAAATCGCCGGGCATGAGATCGCCAACAGTACGGCCATCAATAACTGGATGTCCGGGAGAAACGAGTAGCTCTCGGCCGTCATGAAGAACTAGATGGACCACTCGATGGGTCGGCGGTACTAATACTTTTGCGGTTTTGGTTATGACGCCGGAAACGCGTTGACCAGTTTTGTCCGTTGTCCAAACCGGCATGCCAGCTTGTAAATCTTTGACCGGGGCTAATCCCGACGGCGTGTCGATGAGCGAGTGACCGGCAAGACAGATCGGGCATCCCCCCAAAGGGGGTTCTCCAGCAATTTTGTTAAAGGTTATAACCTGACCAGAAAAATCGATGCTGATAAGTGTTTCTGATGCGCCTTCGCAGGCATACCCTATGTCATCGCCGATATGCAAAGTTTTTGGCTCTCCTTCTTCTCTCGCAACTGGGTATGCCTGGTACCAAAGACCCTCAACGCTATCGGCATTAATTTTTTGTATCAGGAATGAACTTTCTTGTTCTCCCACTGTTCGGAGTATCTTTTCGCCGCTTGGCGTCGGGATCGGTATCGGTGATGTAGTTTGTCGAGTCGTAACGAAATAAACCCCGGCGCCAACGAGTGTGACGATAACGATAATCAAAAAAATATTTACGGGCCCTTTTGAATTCATATTTATTGTGAAAAACTTTCTTTTATCCTTACCCTCCTACCGGCGGGCTAGTTGAGAAATCCGTTTCTTTTCGCCAAAAATCCCGCGCTAATCGCCGCCGAGCCCCGCACAAAAGCAAGCTCGGTGCGCGATAAACTCCGCGAGGCGGACAGCTTGCATTTGCAATTTCCTGCCTGGCGGTGGGGGTGGGATTCGAACCCACGGTACCTTGCGGTACACTCGATTTCGAGTCGAGCGCCTTCGACCGCTCAGCCACCCCACCATTCATTCGGTGGAGATGATGGGACTCGAACCCACAACCTCCTCCATGCCATGGAGGCGCTCTACCATTGAGCTACATCCCCGATACTTTCGGCAACGATACCGCTGGGATATCAGAACCCACGCACGTCGCCTGGGACGACCACCCCATCGCCAAGCGAGCGACCTGATAACTTCTGCATGCTATCCGCCGCCCCCTCCAAAGGCAAGAAACGGGGCTATGTTCCCAGGAGCGGATCCGCGGGCGGAGGCGCGGCGGAGGCCACCTCGGCCTCCGGCGCCGTCGGACTCACGGGAGATGCGGTCGCGCCGGCGACGCGGATCTGATCCGATCCGGCTGGCGACCCGTCTTCGGGGAGAGAAAAAGAAAATGTAGCACCGGTTCCGATTCCCTTTGACTCCACCGACATTGTCCCGCGATGAAGCTCCACGATGCGTTTGGCGATATAGAGTGCGATTCCGGCACCGTTGGGCGCCTTTGTCTTCGCGTTATAGGTACGAAAGAACTTCTCGAATATCCGAGGACGATCCTCGGCACGAATCCCGATCCCCTCATCGCGGACCCGAACGATGAACTCACGCCCCCCTTCGTGAAGGTGTGGCTCAATACCCACCTCCACGGCACCTCCCTTCTCGGAATACTCTAGGGCGTTCGTAAGAAGAATGCGCACGACTCGCTCGATTGCCGTGCTGTCGAATGCAGCGCGAACGGCTCCCGATACGACGCATCGGAGCGCCATCCCTCGCCGCTGTGCCTCTTTCTCGAAATCGCTACAAGATTTGAGAATCACCGCTCCAAGATCGCCTTCGCGCAGATGGAGGGTGAATGTACCGGATTCAATCGCGAGGAGGTCAAAAATATTCTCAAGGACCCCAACAAGAAAAACGCTGCGGTTCCGCACTACCTCGGCCGCCTCTGCCACAGCGCGAAGGTTCGGATCTTTTGCCGCCGCGTCCAGCAGGGCCTCCGCCTCCCAACGAATCGCGGACAGCGGCGTACGGAACTGGTGCGAGACGACGCTAATGAAATCTTCCTGTGCGTGGGTCATCGCTTCCGTCTCGGCGTTCGCCTGCTTGAGATCGCGAATCGTTTCTTGGAGTTTCTGGGCTTCTGCAAACAGTGCTACATCCTTCCCCTTCATCTCCCGAGCCTGACGGGTGACGGTCTCTGCGAGTTCTTCGCGGGGAGCGAACGTGATGCGTTCCTCGCTCAGCACACTCTCGGGTAAAGCGCTCACAAGCCCCGCAAATCCTTCAAGCGGCCCGAAGCTTTCCTGCATGGCCCGCATCGCCTCTTCTGCTGCGATGCGCGCACGACTTTCGCCACGCTCCTTCACGAAATCCCGGTACGTGCGCTCCACAACTCTTCGGAACGCGGTGACCGTGGCGGCCTCGCGCTCGCGCGATGGAAGTTGTGCCCACGCACGAAACGCCCTATTCCAATCCTCCTCGGAAAGGGTTACGAGAGCGGCGAGAGGCGTACCGGCGGCAGCATCTCGAAGGATCGAGGTAATGCGTTCGTTCCCCCATCCGGCGCGCTGCCATACCTCTTCAGCGAAGAGGCGAAAGAGAGAAAAGAGTTGCGCGGAGCGTTCTGCAAAAAGCACGGTGAAGCGCGATGGTATTCCACGGTCGAGGCGGAAACGCTTCCGAAGAGAACTTCGAATCGCCGCCGCATCCGCCCACCCCCCAATACCCCGGCGCAGCACCCGCGCTTCGATATCGAGATAGATGCGCCGAAGGACATCATCCCTCGTTGCCATGGGTAGCGTCGCCCACGCGTCCGATGCGATCTCGGGGCGCTCGGCTTCGGGGAGGTGTCCGGCCAAGAAGGTAAGAGGCGCTATCGCCTGCTGGAGCGAAAGTGTTGCTTTGGAAGAAAAAAAAGGGAATCGCATGTGGATAAAAAGTATTGTGCCCCTGGAGGGAATCGAACCCCCATCGTTCCCTTAGGACGGGATCGCTCTATCCATTGAGCTACAGGGGCTCATAAGACATTCGGACAGGGAACTCCGTGATACAATAGGCCCCATGCCGCGCTCCTCTATCGTCACGGCTATCAAGCGCGCCCTGCCCGCAGTCGTTTCCATCCGTTCGATTCCTTATCGGAAAACTGCTGGCGATGAATATGAGGTTCTCCCCGAAGATTCCGGATACGCCGCATCATCGGAGAATCCCGTCCCGGGAGAACAATCTCCAAGCGAGATGCCCGATGAGGGGCTCGG
>MHSZ01000019.1:0-3873 GCA_001824745.1 Candidatus Terrybacteria bacterium RIFCSPLOWO2_01_FULL_58_14
CCTTCGACCAGCTCAGGGTTTCGCTTCGCTCAGAGTCCTTCGCCTCGCTCGAGTTTACCCTGAGCGAGCGAAGCGAGTCGAAGGGTGCTCCCATGGGGATTCGAACCCCAGTTTCCAGGATGAGAACCTGGCGTCCTAGACCGGACTAGACGATGGGAGCCCTCCCCTCTCCTACAATACAATACGGTCTCCTTCAACGCGGACTCCTTCCCGGCGGAGAAGGCGTATTTTCTCCGTAATGCCCCGGTTGAATCCCCCGACCGAGGCGTCCGAGCGTACGATACGGTGACACGGAATCGCCGGGTCGCGATTCGCCGCCATGATGTTCCCCACGGCCCTGGCCGCTTTTCCATTCCCCGCACGTTGCGCAACTTCGCGATACGTGAGCACGCGCCCTCGCGGAATGGCCGCAACGATCGCACGAACCCTTTTCTCGAAACCCTTCATGTTCCCGCCGATTCCCGTACCCCGCAATTTTCTGAAATCCAGGAGCATGCGATTTCGCGCTCTCGCGGCCCTGCAAACTCCACGAGCACAATCCTCTGCCACTCGCCCAAAACGGGCTTCCCGCTTCGCACTGGTAGGGCGAGCGACGCCCCGATGAGTGTCGAGAGGATGTGGTCTGGCATATGAGCGGGGTCGTGCGGGTGTCGATACTGAAGCTTTGGAACGAGTGCCGCGAAAGCGTCGAGCGTGTCCAGATCGGTGCCGGGGTCAAGATCGGCGGTCGTGAGGGCCGCGGTTGTGTGGGTAAGAAAAAGGTGGCAGATGCCCTCGCGAGCATCTTGCCCTGCCAGAAATTTTTCCACGTCCGGCGTAATGTCGAGCACCTGCTTTTCCCGCACGGTGTGGAGCGTTATGGTCGCCATTGCGCCGTTATTGTACCATGCGTCACCTCCATGCCACGCTCCGGCACTCTAGCCGCTATCGAGATCCGATCTCAATAATGCTTTGCTTGGAGAAAACAATCCCCGGTCGCGCGTGCGACCGGGGATTTCCTTGAGCATAAGGGGGGTCTGTCCCCCCTTGTTGCTTCCCTTCAGCGGAGGAGGCCGAACAGCTGCTGGACAGCTCCCACCGGAGGAATTTCGTGCCAGTCAGGAAGTTCCTCGCAGAACCCCGTGCTCGACCGGCAGAACTCATTGACGGCGCACTGATAGCCGGGAGGCGGGAGGTTCCATGCGGGGCAACCGGCAACATCTTCACAAATCTGGTAATGCGTCGAGTCCACGCACCGTCGTTCTCCGGGCGTGCACGCCGCCACGCAGCCGGTGTTGAATGTTGCGGTCACCGTTCGGTCCGCATTCATGGTGACGTTGCACTGGCTTCCCACCACGCTGTCGCACCCGGCCCAACTTGCGAAGACCGACCCTCCGGCAGGCGTTGCCAGCAAACTCACGTTCGTCCCGTCAGGATACACCTCGGTGCAATCCGCGCCGCAGGCGATGCCGGGGCCTTGGACCGTGCCGGAACCGCTCCCGGCTCTCGCCACAGTGAGCGTACGCGTCGTACCGATAATGAAGGCAAGCGAACGACAGTTGTTGTTCTCATCGAGCTCGCCCACATCGGTACGCGGATCCGCACACGCAACGAGCGTGTGGGAGCCGGCAGTCGTTGTCCAGTTCGTCGTAGCACTCAAGGTAGGAGAGATCTCCCCGGAATTGAGCGGATCTGGCGAACTGCGATCGCTGCCGATCCTTCCGCTGTTCGCCATACATCCCAAATCCGTCACGTCCAAACAGAAGCGCACATATTCGTAGTCATCACGAATGTCGCCAATATTCTGCACTCGTGCGCCGAAACGAATGCTCGTGCCGGGAGCAATGCCGTCCAACGTGCCGGGCGGGTTCCCGCTCGATGAGTAACGACCCAAGGAGTCGATCACGAAATCGGGGTCGCCGACCGAAACCAGCATTGAGCTGCAGTTGTTCGTTTCGTCAAACTCCCCCACCACGTGCGTCGCATCCGCGCACACGTATACGCGCCAGCTGCCTCGCTGCGCAGTCCACGCAGCCGAGGTGATCGCAGGAGAAGTAGCGCCCGACGCCAGTGCGCCGACGCCAAGGTCGCTGCCGTGACGATTCGTCGCGCTGTTGTAACAGTCATTTTGGCTAAAGGTGCCATTCAAGCCGATGCAATAGCGGAGCTGCGAGACGCCGGCGCCATTGCCGCCGCGGTTGAAAACCGTTGAAGTGAAAGTCACCGATTGGCCGGGGTCTGGGGCGGAAATACTCCTGGTGAACGAGGCGATCTCAAGATCGGGTCCGGGAATCGCCGCCACATTCACCGTGATGCTGCGGCAGTTGCTGCTCGCCGCTTCGTTCGTTTCGGCAACGTCGCTTTCCTCCACCGGATCGATGCAGGCAACGATCGTGTGGTTGCCTCGCACCGGCGCATCCCAGAAGTACGAGGTCTCTTCCGGTGATGTCTCGCCTGCCTGGAGGTAACTGGAGCTCACGTAATCCTGGCCAAGGTAACGGTCAGCGCTGCTCAAATCAATCCAGTTTTGGTTGTAGCAGTCGCTTACGCTGGCATCCACGCAGAAGCGAAGATAAGCGCTGCTCGGAGAATCTACGGTGCCGATGTTTTGGGCGGTCGCACGGAAACGCGTTCCTTCGTACTGGTAGACCGGCGATGCCTCTGCGTAGAGTGTAGGCACCACGAGATCAACACCGCCGGCCAAAGGCACCGTGAACGTCATTGAACGGCAGTTGTTGCCATCTGCTCGAGCGACGTTATTCACTTCCACCAGCTCCGGGTTCACGAAGTTCCAGTAGTCGGCGCAGGCCCAAATAGTATGGCTGCTGCCGGCAGCGCCCACTGTCCAGTTGTCCGAGGTTCTCGTCTGCGTTCCTCCCGCTGCGATCTGTGTGGTGCCGGGGACCCCGAGGTTCTGGTTGGGGTTGCCGACAGAGTTATCGATGCCGAAGCCGATGCCGCCGGAGTCAGCGCCAGTGGCAACGGTACCGATATTCTCCATCGTGGCAGTGAATGAAACGAGCTGACCCGGGGTGAGGGCGCCATTGATAACGATGGGGTTTTGGATAAGGAGGTCTGGGCCGCCGGCAGCCGCGTACGTCCACCGAAGCGACCACCGCACTCCTCCGCCTTCCTGGTTATAGTCCACGCGGATGGGCATGGAGGTTTGGGCAGAGAAGGTGCGGGGGGTGGCATCTTCTGTCCAGCCGCGCAGGGCGCCCCATTGGTCGATTTCCCATGAACCGTCGGCGTTGAGGTCGAGTCGTCCGCCGTCATCCGAGCCCATGTAGAAGGTGTAGGTGCCTGCCTTGAAGGTGAACGTGCCTTCGTAGCGGCTGTTGTAGACGTCGGGGCCGGGAGGAGACGGCGGGGTGGGAGGGTTAAGATCGATGGCAGTGGCGGTGTCGGGAACCGGCGAGGACAGCGAGGTACCGTTGGGGGCAGCAGTGCTGGGATCGGTGAAGACGTTCAGACGGGTCTCGTAGTAGCAGCCCTGGAGGCGGTTGGTGCCGCGGTTGAGGGTGCAGGAGACGACCGGTGGCGGCGTGTACGTCCAGCGTAACGAAACCCGGGCTCCCCCACCCTTCTGGTAGTACTCGAGACGAAGCGTACGGGTTCCCTGTGAAGAGAAGGTGACGTCAACGCTGTCTTCGGCGTAGCCACGGTCAATCCATTGGCCGGTACGGTAAGCACCGTCAACATAGAACCGCACGCCATCATCTGACCCTGCAAAGAACGTGTAGGTACCGGCCTTGAAGAGGAACCTACCTTGCCATTGACCAGAGTACCAGTCAGGACCAGGAGGTGATGCGGGGTTGGGCGGGTTCAGGTCGATGGCAGTTGCCGTATCTTCCACGGGAGAGTTGTTTGCATAATCGCCATGATACGCGCCCT
>MHSZ01000019.1:3881-6942 GCA_001824745.1 Candidatus Terrybacteria bacterium RIFCSPLOWO2_01_FULL_58_14
AATATTGGGATCGCCTGTAGGGGTTTCGTAGTAACAGCCCTCGAGACGATTAGAACCGGTGGGAAGAGGGCAGGTAGCTGTCGTCGTGTAGTTCGCCACCACGGTTTGGGTCTGCCCCGTGGACACGTTCGCAGTACAAACATTATTTGATGCGCTGTCGCAACCTGCCCAATTCTGGAAAGTGTAGCTGCCAAACGTCAACGGCGCGGTGAGGTTCGTATTGATGTTACTCGCCAACGTCACGGTGTAATTCGTGGTACCGCTCGTCCCGCCTTGGGATCCTGAGATCGATATACCAGTGGGTGGTTGGCTTTGGACGTTGAGGACGGCGTTACTGACCACTCCCGCGTAGTTCGCCACCACGGTCTGGGGAGCATCCGCTGCCTTGACTTGTGCGTAACAACGGCGTCCGGTTGCTCCATCGGGCCAGGCATCGCAACCGGTCCAGTTCTGGAAGGTATACCCTCCAGGATCTGTCCCGGGAACGCTCAAAGTGGTGCCGATATCGGTGCCCAACGTCACTGTGGAAACGGAGTAGTTCGTGTTGTTGCTCGTGCCTGCTTGGTCACCGCTGATGAAAACACCGGTAGGTGGCTGGCTTTGGATATTGAGGGTGGAGGAAGGTGCCGAAGCCACCGTGAACGTCCGCGACCGGCAGTTGTTGCCGGACGCCGTGGCGCGGTCATTGATTTCGACTGCCTCGGTCACGTACTGCCAGTAGTCGGCGCAGGCCCAGATGGTGTGGGTGCCGGCAGTGATATTGGGCCAGTTCTCGGAAGTTCTCGTCTGGGTTCCGCCGTTGCCAGCGATCGTCGTGGTGCCGGGAACGCCGAGGTTCTGGTTGTTGAGACCGACGGCGCCGCCGGTGTCGCGGCCGAAGCCGATGCCGCCGGAGTCAGAAGGGGTGTTCGTCGTGCCGATGTTGCGTGCGGTCGCGGTGAAAGAGAGAGTCTGGCCTTCGATGAGAGAGCCGTTGATGACTATGGGGTTGTCGATGAGGAGGTCGATGTTATTTTGTGGCCGATAGTTTGCCCCCACGTTTTTGGTTTGCCCCGGATTTGTCGCCGATACGGCGCAGTTTTGACCGCTTGCGCTGTCACAGCCGGTCCAAGAAACAAACTCGTATCCCCCGCTCGTCGCCGGCGCAATGAGAAGTGATGCAATGCCCGGAGGAGATCCCGTTATCGTGTATTGCGTCACGCCATCTGCAAAGTTATTGATGTCATTGATCGACACGCCATTGAGCCAATTGGCAGCCCCGAGATCCCACCCGAGCACGTTCAGCGTCCACGGCCGGCAATCGGCAGAGGTGAATCTATATGTATTGGAGTGTCCTGGCGGAGTGGCTTGCCATACACGCGCCTCGTAGGTCCTGTTATTCTCGAACGTGAACGGCCCGCCGCTGAATCCATCCGGCGCAACAGTGCTGTAAGTAGAAGAGCTGACGGGTTTATTCCAATAGCCATCGCCGAACCCGTCGGAACCCCAACTGACATCAACCCAAAAACTCTTCGTCGTATCGCCGCCACGCCACTTGATCGTGGCCTTCGGTCTGTCTATCGCTGCGCAGTATGCACGAACCTCGTAAAGATCTGCAGGGGGCGGCGTAGGCGGGGGCGCGACACCACAGGCATTTGTGTCGCACGCGGGGCCGCCGCCAGGGCCGCACCACCTCGTCGTGGCGCCCGCAGGACATTGCGCTTCGTAGGGTGGATTGTACGGATCATAAATCGTCATCGGCAGCGCGTTCACCTTGCTAGTGCCCGAGCAACACACTTTGTAGCGATCACCGACACTCCCATCGCAATACCCAAAACGCATAAATGGCGATGAAGGGTTCGGATCGTTGGGGTTATCGGTTTTGTCGCCAGTGGAATGGACATCGGCGACTCTTGAAAAATAAACGTTGCAGTTCGATCCCGACATCCGGCACCCTTGGAGTGTGTACTTTGACCATGAGTTTCCAATCGGACCGCCGGTAGTAGGATCAATGCAAGCAGGACCATCACAGGTCGTACTCCCCGGCGAAGCGCTATTCCAGCAAGTAGTGTAGTTCGGTGAACAGCCCGTTGTGCAGAGGGGAGCACCTACGGGAAGATCACCGATGACATAATAGGCAGAAACATTCTGGCCCTGTAGTATCCAAAATGAAAATACCAGAGCCAGAATGAGCATCGCCAAGACAACGCTTTCTTTTGTGACGACGTCCCTCAACGATAATGTCGCTATTTTCATATAAATATATCGGTGCGCGATTACGGAAACAGCTGCGCAATCGTCCCTTCGTCCGTTACGATGCGCTGCTGATCGTCTGCCGCGAGAAACTCGACAATGAGATTATAGTCCCCGACGAGGCGGATTCCGGTGTCCTGTAGCTGCGCCAGCGGCACTCCGGCGGTTACCGTTGACAGGCCACGGATATTCAGCGCCAGATCACCCGTCGCCTGAAAAGCATCGTATGAATCCGGCTGGTACACCCCCACGACGGAGGCATTCGGGTGCAGCGCGCTGCTCCCGCCCGTGTCTCCGCTTACAGAACCGTCGCGCGGGCTGAAAATCACCGCTCCTGCGGGAAGCCGGAAACCGAGCAGGTCTAGAGTGGAACCCCACGGAGCTTGCCAGGAGACGCGCTCTCCCAGCCCGCAGTACTGCTGCTCAAGGATGAGACAGGAGCCGGGTACCGGATTCGCCGATGGCGGAGCAACGACTTCAGCCGTCGGTGATGGCACCGCGGTAGCCGTCGGCTCGGACGTGGCAGTTGACGCCGGCTCGTCCGTTAGCACGACTGTTGCCTCGATGGTCGGCGAGGGGTTCACCGGCGCGCGATCGGTTTTGCCACCGCTGCATGCGAGGACAAATAGCGCCATCGCCACACCGACGACTCCCAGAAACACGAGGGTCCTTGCCTTCACTGCCTTCCTCCTTGCTGATTCTCAACGACGCTGAAACGTAAAATAGCACACCATCTAAAATCCGTCAATTCCCGCCCCAACTCCCCACCTCACCCTTCGGAGATTCCACTTCTCCACTTCGGAGGTTGAACCTCCGTAGTTCTAAACAA
>MHSZ01000019.1:6958-19037 GCA_001824745.1 Candidatus Terrybacteria bacterium RIFCSPLOWO2_01_FULL_58_14
TGTACGTAAAAGGACGCCGTCACTGGCTGGCAGGAGGTGTGGGTGCCGCAATAATAGTTTGGATAAACGTCGCGTGCAGGCCATCGGAAAGCAACCGGGCCTGCACTTGCACTCGATCGCCCGGCCTGAGATCGTTCAGCGAGAAGGTCCTCTCCGCAGAAGTTGCCGGCGACTCACCAGGCGCTGGCAACAAGTACCCCGTCTGAATATCGGTTTCGAACGAAAGCGTGTCGGTGTTATTGAAATCGAGCGTCACTTTCGTGCCATCAATCGCTTGCACCTCCCCTGCCAACACCACCCACCAACTCTGCACAAGGCGGTTGTCGAGAAGTGCCGTCAAGCCGGTAAGGTCCCGACCCGCGGGGGAACTTAGGGTCGTTGTTTGCGAGGAAGGCGCCGGCGCGTTCACCGAAAACGCCGCCCACGTGACAATACCCCCCACAAGGAGGCCGACGATAAACACCGCTGCCGTACGGGATTTCATGCGCAGAGAAAACGCTACCTTTTTATTTTCTCACATTACCCCTTTCCCCACAAGAACCTATCCACAGCGGTGACAGGTCGCCCGACAGCGGTCGGGACACTGAATTTCGCCGTCGCCCTTCACTTCGTTCAGGACTTCGCTCGCTACCCTCGCGAGCGAAATTCGTGGGTGCCTAACGGGGATCGAACCCGTATCACCGCTGCCACAGAGCGGAGCTTTACCATTAAGCTATAGGCACCACGTGCCCCGCGAAACGGGGAATATCTAAACCCTAAATCCTAAACCCTAAATCCGCAAGAAAAACCTCGCGTTTACCACTCGCGCTGCGGTTTCCGCAGCTCTTTCGCTTCTCCGCGGCGGCGCTTCTCTTCAAGGCGCCGTTCCTTTGCCGCACGCGGCGGCTTGGTCGGCACGCGCGGCTCGGGCTTCTCACGCGCGATCGCGAGCTTCTCGGCCAAGCGCTCATAGGCGGTACGAAGATTCTGCGCCTGGGAACGCTCTGCTGTTACTGCAATGAGCAATTCCCCCGCATCGGTGACGGAACCGGGAAAACGTTCCCGCAACGCGGCGAGTAATTCCGGATCAACAATCGTTGCGCGCAGGCGCACGCCGGTCTCCACCTTGTTCACATTCTGACCGCCCTTGCCGCCAGAACGAAATCGGTCCTTGCGAATCGCGCCAACGCCGGCGAACTCCTGTGGCGATTCGTCGCCGCGAGCATCCTCAGGCGTTTCACTCATGGGTATGGGCGAAAATCTCCCCTCCGATTCCATGCGCCCCTGGGAGGAATCGAACCCCCATTAGCGGCTTAGAAGTCCGCAGTTCTGTCCATTGAACTACAGGGGCCCTTCGGCTCACTTTGTTCGCTCAGGGCAAGTAAAGCAGAAATCCTCAGATTGTGCAGATCTTGTCCTGAGCAAGCGAAGCGCGTCGAAGGATTGAACTACAGGGACAGGTATATCGCATGGCGCGATACAGAAGAACTCTAGAATAATCTTCAAGGGATGTAAACGTCTTCGCGCTCATCGGAACGGATCTCGACCCGGAGGAGCAACCGGGGCCGTGGACGCCTCGGTGCGCGCCTCAAGCACCCCCACGAGCCGGTCGAGTTCTTCCTCGGAAAATACCTGGATGCGCTCGGGGATCACCGTCGGCGGAACCTCGGAGCTTGGCAGCCATGCGAAGAACCACAGCATCGCGATGCCAATCCCGAAAACCGCAACCGTCGCGAGCACGAAAAGGTCGCCGAGATGTTCGGGGATGAGCGCCCCGATCCATTCCTTCGGCCGCACCGCGATCTTGGGGAAAGAAAGCTTTGCCATAGCATTACGGCCCATCGAGAGGGATCTCTTCCTCTTCGTTCGCCGTCGTCGAAGCTTCTTCTGCGATGCCTTTGGCGACATCGGCTTCGGTTCTGATCGGCACGCGAATCGTGACGTCAACGGACGGCGGCTGCTCTGATACCGCCTCCTGAGAAGCTGCGGTGAAACTCACTTCCTCAACAAACAAGAGAGCGGGAAGCACATTGAGGTGCGTCATGAAAACGAAAAGCGGAGAAAATGCGCCGACGCCATGAAGACGAAACTCGATATTCCCCACCTCTTCTTTGAGAATGCTGGTGGTTTCCTTCACCCCCGCATCAATCGCGGTTGCTTCCGCGGACCCGAGGAATTGCGGGAGGGCGTCGCGGTCGAGGAAGGCCCCCTGGATTACTCCTGCTTTTTCAGAAACGCTTTCCCAGCGGGTCTCAAGGGCGCCGGCCCGCAGTATCCGGCCCTGAAAATCCGCGACCTCTGCCTTCATAGCCCGAAAATCTTCCGCCGCGCGCACGAGGCGGAACGAGAGAAAGCCAACACCGCCCGCCATGCCAAGCGAGAAGAGAATCAGCACTATGAGAAGACGAGAATGCTGCCGCATAAATATACGCTTCAGGGAGTTTCAGAAAGCGGCTTGAGCGTCACGCTGAAAGAGAACTCCGGATCCACGGGGTGGATGATGTTTTCCAGCGGCGCCTCCACGGATGCTACGAACGGGAGCGCCTCGAGCGCATGCTGGAAATCCAGAACGTCCCCGCGTGTTACGGCCTTCCCGGAGAGGAATACCTTCTGCCCGTTGCCGTTTTGCACCGGCGCCTCCAAAAATAAGTTGAGTGCGTGGAGCCGGGCGCCTGCTGATTGCGCTTCGACAACCTGCCGCACAATGACGGCGGGGTCGTACTGCGGTTTCTCCAGGAGCCGAACGGTCTTAAGGTCATTGGCGAAAGCGCGAAGGTTGCCCTCAAGCGTCTCGGCCTTCCTGAACTCTTCGGACCTCCGAATCACCGTGAGGCGCTCCTCTTCGGATTTGGTGAGAATCGCAAGATAGCCCATTGCAGTGATGAGAAACACGAGCAGAATTGCGGCGAGAAAATTGAACGCGATAAGCGTGCGCGTGAGTACCGTCTGCCTTCGATGCCGCTGATAGGCGCGCAGCGCCTCCGGCGACAAAAGATTGATTCTCGGCGATGCCATAAGAACAACTCAGCTGCCCTCAAGGCCATGGAGGGCGAGCCCCACGACGCTGGAAAAAAGCGGATGCCCCACAAGGCGCTTGTCGGTCTTGAAGAGATTCCGGAGAGGATCACCAGTGGCCACGGGGACTCCCAGGGCCTGAGAAAAGTATTCGGCCAGGCCGGGCATAGGGGCTTCACCACCCGAGAGCAATACGCGGCCAACCCGCATTCCCTGCAGCGGAGCTCCCTTGGGAAGATCGACGTGCGCATGCGTCTCCGAAAATGTGAAGAACTGCTGGATTTGCTTCACGAGTTCGTCGAGTGTGGGAGCAAGCGCCTCTCGCGTTGCGATCCCCTCTCCTTGCGGGAGAATGCCGACTTCCCGCTTCACGCGCTCGGCTTGTTCAATCGAAATCTTCCGCGCTCCGGCAACCCGTTCGGTGAAAATCCTTGAGGCAATCGGCACGTTGGCTGTCACGAGTACCTGGTGCTCGCGCGCAATGATGATCCCCGTGTGTTCGCGACCGAAGTCAATCACGAGGACCATCTCACGATCAGCGGGGGCGAGAAGCGCCCGGACGATTGCAAAAGACGCCGGCTCAAATGCGATCGGGACCAAGGGCACGCGCTGAAGCGTTTCCGCGTACCCCTGCACGAGGTCACGCGACGCACCCGCAACGAGCACATCAAAATGATCAGCGGCATTCTTGTCCTCGGCGATCTCCCAGGAAAGAACGGCCTCTGCCGCAGGGATCGGTATTGCGGCCTCCGCTTCCCACCGCACCGCTTGCGCCAGCTCGTTTTTCGGAAGACGCGGCACGCGCACCACGCGCACAAAGCAGTGCTCCTCGGGAAGCGTCATTGCGGCACCAGCGACTCGGAGGGATTTCGCTTGAGGGGAACGGAGCGTATCTCGGATGGTCTTTGCCAACGCCTCACTCTGCTGCACGCGCCCTTGCACCACAAGGCCGTCGGGGAGATCAGCGCGGAGCGCCCCCACAATGCGCCTCTTTACGCCGTAGCGCTTGGCCCGGGCGAATTTCATCGAACGATCGGAGAGGTCAATTGCGAGAACCGGCATCTTCGGATTGAAAAAGGAATCGAACATAATTACAGCGGCACGATTTCTCGCCACGAAAGCGTAGTGTACCCCCCACCCGGCCCGGAACTGAAACGGGCATTCGCAAGACCGGAATCGTACGTCACTATGGAGTTTTGTTCAATATGAATCCCCCAGGCGGTGAGTTCGGTGACGCTAATGCCCTGGTGGAGAAAAATGAGGCCGTTGCTGGCGTAGAAGATCGCGCCGACCGCGTTGTTGTGCAGGTCAATCGCCGCATTGTGGTGGGTACAGGAAATTCCGCCGATACCGTTACACGATGATGTCGTCAATACCATAAGGTAAGAACCCGCCTGTCCGGATCCGGAAAACGCGCTGTTGTTCTTCACGTGTACGGAGCTATCGGTAAGCACGATGCCACTCACCGTCCCGTACGAAGGGTCAAGCCGTATCGTACTCCCGTTATCAACGATGATATCCCCCTGCACCCAGATCGTCCCGGTCACATTCAGGGTTTGGTTATTATCGTCAAGGTGAAGATCGCCGGTGATTTTCACCGGCCCCAGCGAGGTGGTGGTATCGCGCGGCGGAGTGTAATCGCCCGCGATCGTACCGCCGACCTCTGCCCCGTCTTTCCAATCCTGGATCATCTCATCGGTAATGGGAAGCTCTTCCCGCGCCACATATTCAAAGATGCAGAAGCTATTCGGACAAGCGGATCCGTGAATAGTCGTGCTCACGAACTGTTGCGAGCGGCCAGTGCCCTTCGTGGCGTCCCCGACGATAACGCTCTCAATCTTGCTGCCGCCATACCATGTGCGGAAGTTCAAATCGCCGGGGATGTTGGACCACACCCCGCCGGTCCAGTCCGAAGAATGCCGACCGGTCCCGTTGCCGTAAGCGTCAGTATTGTCTAAGCCCCAAATCCAGTAGTTCGCCGCATCAAGATTTCCGTCTACCATGAGCCAATAGGTCTGTCCGCTCGTGAACACCCGAGTCGAGGTGAAATCGACATCAACCCAGGCGTAACTGGCAGAAACAGAGGCGGCTGCAAGCGTACCGGAAGCGAGAATGTCGCCGCTGCTATCCCCCGGGCGGCCCCCCTCATCAGCCATGATATACACAGGAACGCTTGCGGGGCTGCCGACCTTCTTGATGAAAAGCGATACGCGCCCGATCGTGCTCGTAGTCGGCGGCGTAAAGCTCTGGGCTCCGTCGGCCCGTGACGAAGAGGGGGCGCAACTCTCGTCCACGCAACGGATGAACTTCAAATCGTCGTTGGTGTCGTCGAAATAGCCAATCCTGGCAAAACTGTCATTTCCCATGCCAAGCGACATATATTCGCCTACGTCTCCTGCGGAGTCGGGAACATAGACCGTTCCGGTCGTGCAATCGGCGTTCGTGCAGCGCAGGTACTTCACGTCGCCATTGGAGTCATCAAAGTAGGCGATGCGCGGCAAATCGTCGAGGCCCATCTTCAAGGAACTCGTGTCGCCGACGTTCCCTGCAGAATCAATCGTGTGGAAAACCTTGGTCGTGCAATCGGCGTTCGTACACTGTACGAACTCCAGATCGTCACTCCCGTCATCGTCATAACTGATGCGCGCAAAACCGTCCGATCCTAAAGCGATCGAGGTGACCTCTTGTACGGTCGTCACCGAATCCACCGTCGTAATATTCTTCGTGGAGCAGGTGCCATTCGTGCAGCGGACGAACTTCAGATCGCTACTGGACATACCCACATAGGAAATACGCGCGAACTGGTCTAGCCCCAGCGCAATCGATGTGCGTTCCCCGACGCTTCCCGACGAATCCACGGTGACGATATTCCGTCCCGTACAGTCGGCGTTAGCGCACTGGGCAAACTTGAGGTCGTCGTTGGAGTTATCGAAATACGAAATCCGCGCGAAGCCGTCGGTTCCCAGCGCAAGAGAGGAGTATTCACCCACCGTACCGGAAGAATCCACTGTCGTGATGTTTTTGGTCGTGCAATCGCTGTTGGTGCAGCGGACGAACTTCAGATCGTTATTCGAGTCATCGAAATAGCTGATACGCGCGAAACCGTCCGATCCCAAAGCAATCGCGGTGTATTTCCCAACATCGCCGCCAGAATCCACCGTCGTAATATTCTTGGTGGTGCAATCGTCGTTGGTACAACGGACGAACTTGAGGTTATCGCTCGTATCATCGTAGTAGCTGATGCGCGCAAAGCCATCGCTACCCATCGTAAGCGATGCATACTTCCCTACACTCCCGGTCGAATCCACAACAGTCACGATCGTTCCACTCACAATCCTCCCGAACTCGAAGTCGGTATTCTGCGTTTCCCACGCAGCGCCGAGGAGCAACGGGTCTCCCGAGGTCACTGCCGAATCGGTGATCGCAGCGCCATTTGCGCCCACGATATCGCCATTGGAGAAAACGCTGCCGTTCACCGTTGCGTTGTTTTCCATGATCAATCCCCCATCGCCCACGTGGATGCCGTAGAAAAACGAAACGTCGGTCGTATCCCTGTTCATGGTAATCTCCACGGCCCTTGAGACACTCCCCGTATCTCCGCGAGACACGATGGTGATGAGAGAACCGACGATACTATTCGTCACCGTCGCCGTGCCGTTCCCGACGGCCAGCGTCAACGGCGAGGGAACGATTTCTCCCCTCCGGATACGGAGGGCGACTTCTTCTACTCCCGCCTCCGCAACCGCCAACGCGTCTTCGCTGCGCACCACGCTCTGCTCTTGCGAAATCTGCCGCACGAGCGTAAAAATGATGCCGCTCACGACCAAAAGACCCGTTGTCCCCAATATGAGTACCAACGTAAGCGCGGCGATGCCGCGGCGTGAGGTGGGAATTGGGAAGTGAGAAGTGAGGATTGAGGGACGAGAAAATGGCATTGCTTCCATGGTATCACGGCGTGAACGGCCGAATGACGACAAATGTCCGCAGCGTCCGCGGTTCCGTGAGCACGGTCGAGACATTCGCCGGTTCGGCCGTGACTATGAGACGCACGCCTTCCGCAGAGCTGCTTGTGTAACGCTCTATCCGAAACACAGAGACGTCGATGTCCCCGCTCGTCAGCGCAAGCGGTGAAGAGCCGTCGTCGCGCCGTTCGTAGACGACGCCGTTGTCGAGATAAAAATCCACGTATGCCGCTTCATGGTCCGTCGGAGCGGACCGAGGAGTCCGCAAAGAGAGTTGTCCGCCGTCGTTATCAAAGACGCTCGTGGAGGTATACACCGCGTCCGCATGCCGCACCTCAAGTTCCATCGTCTTGAGTGCCAAGGCGATATTCGCAACGAGCGCCTGGTCGGCGCGCACAGCGATTGCAACATGAAGGATATTGATGAGAAATCCGGTCGCGGCAGAGAACACGAGCGTGAACAATGTGATATAAATGACCGTTTCGATAAGGGTCACCCCTTTATGGAATCTGGAATCTGGAACTCCGAACCAGAACCTTCGGCTCGGTACGGGGCGGGTCTGGAATATGGAATATGGCATGGTGCGCAGACCTTACGTCGCGTTCAATTGAGATTCATAAGATACGCGTCGATATCGCTGGAACGATTTCCTCCGAAAGGATCGGTCCATGTCACCGTAACGTCCGTTCCACGCGCATCGGCGTCGAGTGTCCCGGTCGGGGTAATGTTCCCGGAGCCGTCGCGATAGACGTTGGAAAGCGTCACGACACGAATGAACACCCCGTCAACATCCCCCGGATCCACTATCGATAAACTCACGGCCCCGCCGGCGAATGTCGGATAGAGGGGGGTATCCACCGGTAGGGCCGCAAACGCCGCCCAATTCGCGTCGCGAACGAAACGTGCTGTCGCCATCCCCTCGGCGGCAACGAGGACTGCGCGACGATCCAGGGCTGCAACCCGCTGTGCCAAAATGGCGAACCGCCCGACTGCGAGAACGCCAACGGCGACGGTTGTGATGATTCCGACGGCCACGACAAGCTCCACCACGCCGATGCCGCGACGAGGAGTGAGGATTGGGGGGTGGGGAGTGAGGAGTGAGGACATACGGGCGGGTGCTTCTCTCTTATTGAATACTGACGGTGACGCCAACGCCGCCGTTCAACGTCCCCGTCGCCGTGTAACTTACAATGATCGTCCCATCCACATCGATGACAAGCGCCTTGTCGTTTTGCGTGCGATCCCGCGTCACCGAGAGATCCGTGGTCGAAACGCCTATGGCGTGACTCGCAAGAATCAACTGCTGTGCGGAGCCATTCACGTCTACGCTTCCCCCCCATAAGAACTGTCCTCCAGAAATCTGCGAAGGAACATTTATTGCCTGTACGGTATCGGGGTTCGGCGAATTCGAAAATGTCAATGTCATCGTCGTGGAACCGTTCAAAGAGAAGGGCAACGCGAGATGTGCGTGGCGCGTATCGGTCACGCGCGTTCCCAGCGGAGGCGGAAGCGCTGAAGACGCGACCGCGTCGCCGCTTGCGAATATCGTAAGGATGCGCTGGCCCCCTCCGGGACCGGTGAGCGTAACGGTACCCGATGTTGCAGTCGCCCCGTCGATACGGTCGAAGACGACGTCGGGGCCGCCGCCGACGAGGGAAGCCGCCGCCGTCACGCTATTGGGCAACGTAAAGGTATCCTCCGCATCGCCGGAAAACGACGCGCCGGTGAACAGTCGCATCTGGTCTGCTGCCACATTCACGCCCCATTGGGCATTGTCCTCTGCTGCGATCGTTCGCTCGCGCGCGAGACGAAAGAATACCAAAGCTCCGTCGCTCGAGCGATTGAGTGCGGTACTCCGTTCCAGTTGCGCGAAAGCGAAGAGAAGGGTTGCGCCCACGAGAACGATAATCGCAACCGAAATGATCACTTCAATGAGCGTGAACCCGCGCTGTGCGCGGAATGTCCAATGCCAAAACTCCAATGCCCAACCCGTAGAGAATTTGCGATTTGGGATTTGAGATTTTTTTGGAACTTGGGATTTGGACATTGGGACTTCAGAGAGTGCCGATCATCGAGTACATCGGCTGCATCATAGAGATCACGAAGAAACCCACAACGACACCGATAACGATCATGAGCACCGGCTCGATGATGGTGGAGAGCGTCTGCGTACGCTGCTCCACTTCTTGCTCGTAGAATGCGGCGAGATCCGCGAAGACCTCCGAGAACTTCCCGGACTCCTCCCCAACCGCCGCCATTTCCACCACCAGCGGCGGATAGACCTTCGGGTGCTGGGCGAGCGTCTCGTGAATCGGCCTCCCCTTCTCCACCATGCGCGCTGCCTCTTGCAACGAGGTGCGGAACTGCATGCTTCCCACGACACGCGAGGTGATCTCAAGCGCCCTCACGATCGGTACGCCCGCGGAGACCAAAGAAGAAAGCGTACGGGCCATCTGGGCAGAAGAGATCTCTCGCACGAGCTGCCTGATCATCGGGGCTCGCATGAAAATCGCATCGCGCGTGCTCTTCCCGCGATCCGAAGTCCATGCGAAACGCACAAGTGCCAAAACGCCGACTGCTCCGGCGAGAAAAAAATACCACTGTGCGAGCAACGCGTGGCTCAACCAAAAGATGAGCCGCGTCTGAATCGGAAGCTGCACTGCGAGATCGCCAAAAACTGATTCGAGTTGCGGCACCACGAAAACGAACATCGCGATGCCGATTGCGACCATGGCGAACATCACGACCGCCGGATACATCATGGCGCCTCGAACACGACTCTGCAGCCGGTGCTGTTTCTCCATCTCGTCTGCGAGAATGCGGAGTGTTTCTACCAGCTTCCCCGATTCCTCTCCCGCACTGATCATTGCCACGTAGAGTTCGGAGAATGCCTGAGGATACGTTTGCAGGGCTACGGAAAACCTGTCCCCCCTCCGGATGTCCCGGCCGAGATCAGTGAGAATGCTACGAAATTTCTCGCTCTGGGCCTGTCTGCTGATCGTACCAAGGGCTTTGGGAAGATCGACACCGGCTTCGAGAAGCACGCTCAAATGCCGCGTTGCCATCATGCGCTCCGACAACGGCATTCCTGCGAGAAAAGGAAGGCGAAGCGAGAAACCTTTGCGCTCTCCGCGCTCTGCCTTCGCTTCAACGAGAAGCAGCCCTTCTTCTCGAAGCTCCCTCCCTAACACGGCCGCGTCTGCAGCGTCCCGCGTCCCCTGCTTGGCCTCCCCGCTGAGAGTCCTGGCCCGATAAGTGTACGTCGGCATATTACGGCAGATTAGCGGATTAGTAGATTAGTAGATTAGTAGATTAGTAGATTAGTAGATTCGTCGATGCGTCGCACTAAAAACCAATCCCCAATAACCAATCTGCGAATCTGCTCGTCGCTCACTCGGTGATCACGCGGAGTACCTCCTCGATTGTCGTCACACCGCGCGCCGCTTTGAGGATGCCGTCTTCCACCATTATCCGCATCCCCTCGGCTCGCGCCTGCTTGAGTACCTCGTCTGCGGAAGCGCGGCGATTCACGAGCTGGCGAATCGTCTCGGAGACCTCGAGCACCTCGTGGATGCCGACCCGGCCACCGTAACCATCCGGGCAGTCCGCCGCGGATTTCGGTTTTGAGAATCTCACCTTATCC
Source organism: Candidatus Terrybacteria bacterium RIFCSPLOWO2_01_FULL_58_14 (assembly GCA_001824745.1). Classification (GTDB taxonomy): domain Bacteria; phylum Patescibacteriota; class Minisyncoccia; order Terrybacterales; family 2-01-FULL-58-14; genus 2-01-FULL-58-14. Next base: position 17,558 of record MHSZ01000019.1, read on the forward strand.
CAATCGTCACGCGGGCCGATAATCTTCTCTTCGCGGAGCATCGCCAAGAGCGCATCGAGATTGACGTCCTCACCGAGGGTCTTGCGCTCCCCGGCGCTGAGTGTGTACGGCGTGCGCTCCGCGCAAAGCCGGCGCACCAACCGCTGAGCGATGACGATCTGAAGCGTTGAAGAGATGAGAAACGGCTCCACGCCCATATCCAGGAGGCGCGGAATGGCCCCGGAAGCAGAGTTCGTGTGCAATGTGGAGAGCACAAGATGCCCCGTGAGTGCCGCATTCACTGCAAGCCCTGCGGTCTCGCGGTCACGGATCTCTCCCACCATCACAATGTCGGGATCCTGACGGACAAGGGATCGGAGACCGTTGGCGAACGTGAGGCCAATCTCCGGACGCACCTGTGTTTGGTTTACGCGCGGCATGCGGTACTCCACCGGATCTTCGATGGTCGAAATGTTCACGCCGGGACGGTTCAGCATCTCGAGAATCGCGTAGAGCGTCGTGGTCTTCCCCGACCCCGTGGGGCCAGTTGCAAGAATCATGCCCACCGTCTTGCGCATAGCGTGGTGGATGGACTCAAGTCCCGGCCCGGTGAAACCGAGTTCTTCCAGCGACCGGCCATGCGCGGTCTCGGGAAGGAGGCGCATCACGATCTTCTCGCCATCGAACACCGGCAAGATAGAAACGCGAAGCGAATAACGGTAATCCTCGGTTTCGATCTTGAATCTCCCGTCCTGCGGCAACCGGTGCTCATCGAGCTTAAGATTGGCCAACACCTTTATCCGAGCTACGATGCCCTCCTGCACGCTTTTGGGTAATGTCATCGCGTCATGAAGAATGCCATCAATGCGGTACCGCACCACCACCTCTTTCTCTTGCGGCTCAATATGGATATCTGAGGCGTGCTGGAGAATGGCGTGCTTCGTGAGCGTGTCGACGATACGGACGACGGGAAGCTCCTCTGCCGCTTTCCGCAACTCTTCCGCTCCTGCCGTCACCGCTTCTCCCTCCACGATTGCCCGCACCTCTCCTGCCTCTTGTCCGATGATCTCGCCGAACTCCGCCTGAAGCGATTTTGTATACTGCGAAAGCACGTGCTTGATGGATACGGGGGTAGTGAGTCGCGGAAGAATTTTGAGACGAAGCCGTTTCCTGATGAAATCAATCGTCTGCAAATCCTCCGGGTCGAGCATCGCGACTTCGAGTTTCTGTCCCTCGCGCCGGAACGGCACAATCCTGTTGCGCCGCGCAACCGGCTCGGGAATCAGTTCCAGCACCGCATGGGGAACGGTGACAGAAGAGAGATCGACGAAGGGTACGCCCAAGATGTAAGCCGTGAGCTTTGAGAGCTCTTCCTCGGTAATGAGTTTCCGCGCGAGGAGCACATCGCCGAGCCGTTGACCGCTTTTCGCCACGTCGGCCTCCGCCTCGCGTAAGACGGCCTCCTCGACTAGATTGCCGTCGAGGAGAAATGCTTTGAGTT
>MHSZ01000020.1:0-1352 GCA_001824745.1 Candidatus Terrybacteria bacterium RIFCSPLOWO2_01_FULL_58_14
CGCACGCAGCACGGATCGCCGGCGCCGCGCTTGTCATGGCGTTGCCCTTATTCCTTTTCGGAAGGACCCTTATTGCCTCGCTGGGTGTGGCGAGTTTAGCCCCACTCCTCGTGCTCTGTCCGCTTCTCTATTTAGGAGCGCTTTTCGCGATGCGAGCGGTGACGCGCGAAGATATTCGGCTCTTGTTTTCCGTGAGGACGGCAGGCACCTAAAACATGCGCTGGTTTTTTTCTCTCCTCGTCCTTCTCCCCCTCTTCCCCGCCCTCAGCGTTTCGGAGGGGGCGGACATCGCAGCGCTTCGTCTTCTCATCCCGATTGCGGCTCTAGGATGGCTCGTCACGGGCCTTCAGAGGAGACGCGTGGCGTTCCCTCTCGCGCCTCCGGTGCTGTGTGTTACGGCTTTTATTGCGTTCGCCGCCCTCTCATTTTTGTGGGCGGAAGCCCCTGCATTCGCGTTCAGAAAATCGGCGTTTTTTCTCTCGCTACTGCCGGTAGTGTTGCTGGTGCCGTTACTTGCACCGAGGGCCGTGCTCCGGGCACTCGTGCTCGGGTCCCTCGCCTCTTCGAGTATCGGACTCGCCGTGTTTTTTCTTCAGTTTCCGTTCGGCGGCGACAGCGTGATGGCGGCTATACAGAGTGCGGCACCGATTCTTTGGGGAGGGGCGAGTGCCAGGGCGGCGTTTCAGTTTCCGAGCTGGTTCGTCGATCTAGGAGGTGCTACGGTGCTTCGCGCCTTCATCCCCTTTCCGGATCCGCACACCGCAGCCCTTTTCTGGGGGATGGGGATTTCTGGCGCGCTTGCCCTCGGCGGCGCGTGGTTTCTCGGCGCCATTCTCTCCGCCTTTGCTATTCTCGCAACGTTCTCGCGCGGCGGCGTCGCGGCACTCGCTGTGATACTTATGGCGTTTGTCGCGATGCGTTTTTTGTTCGGCGAGCGCCTGCCTCGCCGGCCCGCTTCGCCGGAGCTTCAGCGAGGCGAGCAGGCGGGGCTCCGCATTCTTCAGTTTATCGGCGCTGCATTACTTCTCGTGACGTTCTCCGCGGTCGTGTTCGGCGAGCCGCTTATCGGGCGGCTCGCAAGCACCTTCGATCTCTCCGAGGGATCGAATGCGGCTCGCCTTAGCATTTGGCAGAGTGCAGCAAAAGAGGCCGCAGCCCATCCCCTCTTGGGGGCGGGGCTCGGCGGTTTTGCCTCTGCGGTAGATCCCTCCGGAGGATTTCGTGTCCCGTCGAATGCGCATTCCACCTATCTTGAGATTGCAGCAGAACTGGGGATCATCGGTTTCGTGCTTTTCGTTTCCGCACTGGGGACGGCGATTGCGATGGCGGTGCGGCGGGCACGGACCTCACGC
>MHSZ01000020.1:1362-5652 GCA_001824745.1 Candidatus Terrybacteria bacterium RIFCSPLOWO2_01_FULL_58_14
GATCTCTATTCCCCCCCGAACTTCGTGGCCCTTCTGGTGCTCCTCACTCTTGCGGGCAGCAATGCACGAAAGTAAATCTTGCCTATGGATATTGAACTCACTTCTTGGTGGCAGCTGCTCGTAGTCGCAATCGGCGTGGGGGGCGAGGTTTTTCTCGCCTTCCGCCGACCGGCCTTTGGGGCTACGGCGGTGGTGTTCTTGCTGCCCGTATATCTTTTGCGTATCCGGATAGCTCCGTTTCCGACCAATGTCCTCGAGCTTCTCCTGCTCGGCTTTGCCGCAGGATACGCGATCCGCGTGCTCGTCGGGCGCGAGCGCCCCTCATTTCCATCTTCCTCGCCGGTCTTTTGGAGTGCGCTTGCGCTGATCGCTGTCGGTGCGGTTTTAGGAACATTGCACGCGCTGCGCATCTCTGGAATCGAATCGGCATCTGCGCGAACGATCCTCGGCGCACTGAAGGGATTTTTAGGCGAACCGATACTTTTCGTCATTCTCCTCTCCGCTATCGCGTCTTCGTGGCCAAGAGCGTTTTCAACTGCACTCCGAGGGTACGTGTGGGGCGCTGCGGCGATTGCCGCCGCAGCACTGGGAAGCGGTATTGCGGCGTTCCTCGCACATTGCTCCGGCGAGGCGTTCCTTTGCCACACGCTCACTTTTGATGGCCGGCTGCGGTTTCTCTACGGATCACCCAATGAGTTGGCGATGTATCTTCTTCCCGCGGCACTGCTCGTTTTGGGGATTGAGGATTGGGGTTGGGGGATTGGGAAAAAGGCGCGGTGGGCTGTTTTTGGGCTATTTTTTGGGGCGCTGTTCTGGACACAATCGCTCGGCGCTTTGGGCGCTGCGGCCGCAGGAGTCATCTTCCTTTTCGCGTTTCGGTATCGACGGCGAGCCGCCGAATGGTTTGCGTATGCCGCAATAACGATCAGCGCCCTCGTTCCATTCGCGAGCGCGGCGCTCGCCGACTTCTTAATAAGAGAGAGCGAGCGTTCTTCTTTCGCTTCGCGCGTCATGATTTGGCGAAGCGCGATCACGCTTGTGCGAGAGCAGTGGTTTTTCGGCATCGGTCCCGGCGCCTTCCAGCCGCAGTACCTCGCACTCCAAGGGCGGTTTCCGCAGTACCTTGAGTGGGCGGTGCCGCAGCCGCACAACCTTTTTCTTTCTTTGTGGCTCGGCGCAGGACTCTTCGGGCTCCTTGGGTTTCTCGCGTTACTTATCGCGACATTTCGGAGAGCGCGGTTTCAGTCCACTTCTCCGTTGACAAGGGCGGCGTTGTCAGCGCTCGCGGCGCTCACAGTGGTGGGTTCGGTGGACACGCCGTTTTGGCGGAACGATATGGGAATCGTTTTTTTCTTACTTTTTGCCGTAGCGCTCCGCTTCCCGCCGGATGCCGAACCGGGTTCTCCGTTTCGGTGAACCCGGGGGCCGACGAGAAAACCGAGGCGCTGACGCGACCCGGTTTTCTTTTTTTAATATCGGGCTACGGGGCCAAATTTTGGCAGTCGGCCTCCCCGGTGCACACTTCACATTGGCTGGAAGACGGCACGATTGCATCGCCGGTGGGGTTCCCGCCCGCGTCCACCGAGCTGCATTGGCAGTAATCCCAATGGCTGCCGCCCGGGCCGTCCGAGGAGTTAATGATGTATTGGGAAGCGCACTGGAGACACGCGGGAGCTCGGGCGTCGTCGGAGTCCACGCTTCCTCCATCCACAATGTCTTCCCAAACGCCTGCGCACTCGGTTTCGCAAACCTTCGGCGGGGAAGGGTTGGTGGCGGTGGGGATCTGCGCCGCATTGAGGCACGCATACACGCAGGAGGCCGTCGTTGGATCATCGTCGGTGAGCGTGAAGTAACCGGCGCTGCTACACATGCACGAGGCGAGCGCATCACGGTCTCGGCCTTCATCCGAGCTTTGATAGCAGGCCTCCACGAGGGGGTCGTTCTCCCGAATGTCTGAAAAATCAAGATCGAGGCACTCGCCGCGGATACCGCCCTCAATGTCCGCATCGTCCAGTGTTGGCGCCCCAATCCGCGTGAGATCCGGGTTGATCGTGTAGAGAATGAGGACCGAGGCAAGGGCGAGTACTAACCCCAAGAGCGCATCAGAGATGCGTTTTTTGGCAGCACCTTGCCCTGAGGTGTTGCCGGCGGCGACCATGTACTGCACCCCCCCAACGACGATCATGAGAAGGGCGAGTACTGCGGCGAAGCCCATTGCGGCAAAGAATAGCCATCCGAAGAACTGAAACCCCGAAGGCGAAAATCCGCCCAGTTGCGGGACGCCGAGCTCTTCTTCGAACTGCCACGGTGACGCTCCTCCCACACAGCGCGGAGCGCTGATTGTGTCGGCGATCACCCCGCTGCCTCCCCACCACCTCAGGAAATGGAACGCGGCGGCGTCGGGTGTAAAGTTGATTGCTATCGCGAGCACACCTGCGGCAATAACCGCGATGATGCAGAGCGAGACGATTCGGGCCTTGGGTACTCTCATGGGATTATGGTTCTGGAGGTTTTTCTCGCAGCGCGAGTATCTCTTCGGGTTTCGTCGTGACGAGCTTATCTTCAGTATAGGATGCCACCACTTCGATCGCCACGTGTTTGAGGCCCGCGAAAAAGAGGCCGCTCCCGACTGCCGATTCGAGAAGGAGATATTTCTCTTCATCGGTGAGATTGAAGGTTTTTTGCACCGTTTCGATTGTGGCAGGGCTCTGCTTGAACAAAAACTGCATCGAAGCATTCGTGACGATCGGCTGTCCGTACGGAGAGCCCATGAAATCGGCAATGTCTTGAGTGATCGTGGCAACGCCGAGGTAGTACTTCCTCGCGCGTTTCACCATGGAGTAGAGGAATGAGGCGCCCTCCGGATACTTCATCAGCCACCATGCTTCGTCCACCAGCAAGAGACGCTTTACGAGTTTTGCGCGGACAATGTTCCAAATATAGTGGAGGATGAGATACATCGCGACGCCCCGAAGCTCATCTTCAAGGTCGCGGATATTGAACACCACGAGTCGGTTGTCGAGGTCGAGGTTGGAGGGTTGGTTGATGAAACCGGCATAAGCGCCTTGTGTGTATTTTTGGAGACGGATGGCAAGGTCGCGCCCTCCCTCGAGGCGCTCGAGGATCGTGACGAGGTCCGCGAGCACTGGCGGCGTCACCGCCGTGAAGTCGGAATCCGGGGTGATGTTCCGGGAGGCGTATGTTTCCACCACCGCCTTGTCGAGGAGCGCATCTTGTTCCGGGGTGAGAGCGCCCAGCATGATACGGAGCAGCCCTACGACCTCAAGAAGATGGGATCGGAAGAGGTCGCTCTGCGATTCCCCCTCTACCGGCATCGGGAGGTCGAAGGGATTGATATGGTGTTTTGACGTGAGGGAAATGGGGAAAAACGCCCCGCCCACCGATTCTGTTAGCCGTTGATATTCATTCTCGGGATCGATGACGACGACGTTCGTATCGAACATGAGAGACCGGAGGATCTCCAGTTTCGTCGCATAGGACTTCCCTCCCCCAGAGACGCCGAAGGAGACGGAGTTCGCGTTTGGCAGAGAGAAGCGATCAAAGAGGATGAGGGAGTTATTGTGGCGATTGATGCCGTACAGGATCCCGTGATCGCTCGTGAGATCGAAGGAGACGAACGGAAATGTGGTCGCGATAGTCGCGGAGTCGAGGTTCGTGCCGACGCCGAGGAGGTCTTCGTTGTACGGCAGGGTGGACTTGAGGCCTTCCGCTTGCTGGAAGACCGCGGGTTTGGCGTAGACCATTTTCCCCTCCAGAAGCGCTCGGACGATCGTTTCGGCGTCATCGAGCGCCTTGGGGTCTTTCCCCCAGAGCGTGAGGTAGATGGAAAGCTGGAAAAGGCGCACCGATGATTCCTGAAGCCGATCGCGGAGTTCTTCGATGTCGCGATAAGCGGTTTCCAGCATCGGGTCGCGTACGAACCCCTTCTCTTCTCGGAGTGCGATCTGCGATTCGATTTCTGCGACTTTCTTTCTGAGATTCTGAAGAACCACGGAAGTGTCGATGGGGTGGATAAAAAGCGATACGTCGAGCGTTTGGTCGAGGTTCACAATAGGAGAAAACCAGTTCGTGGTGAGGAAGCGCGGATAAGAAAAGACGAAGAGCGTGCGAGCGTAGCGCTCGCCCACCTTGATCCAGTTTTGGTTCACGTCGAGGGCCGCGGGCGCGACGATATCCCGGAGAGTCGTCACGCCGCGTTGAAAGACGCGTTCCGCCTCGCGGAGGATGCGCGAAGTGTCCTGGGATCGTGGCGGGGGTGCGGGATTTACC
>MHSZ01000020.1:5688-14142 GCA_001824745.1 Candidatus Terrybacteria bacterium RIFCSPLOWO2_01_FULL_58_14
CCGGCATACTGCCGCTTTCCTGCGCTTCGGGATTATAAAGCCGCCACAGAAGTTCGAGGATCTCCTCTGTGGCGAGCATCGTGGCGCGCAGCCCCACCTGGTGGAGGTTCTGTGCGGTAAACTCGACGCGTTGGAGAAGTTGCGCGCGTCCGGCGGCGAACTGCGGAATATCCACTTCTCGGCGCCGCGACCCTCCAAAAAGCGACGAGGCGGCAGAGAGCACCCCGCCGGTTTCTTGCCGCGCTTTCAGGCCCGAGAAAGAAACGATGATGTAGAACTGCTTTGTCATAATGTTCGCCTCGGATACGAACGAGCGGATGAACTCGATATATTCCTCTGTTTGTGTTCGGAGGAGATCGTTATCTTGCCGTTCTGCGCGTGCCGACAAATCTTTGAGGTACGGATCGACGTTCATTTTCCTCGAGTGGATGAGGATCTGGAGGTCGAAGTCCAGCGAATTGAGGAAGTTCTGGAACGCATAGGTGATGGCGTCTTGCTCTTCCTGCGATTTGAGCCCGAAGTTGATTGCGGAAACCATGAGGATCGCGCGGAGGTCTCCGCCGCGGAGTATCACCACACCATCGCGGATGTGGTCGAACTGGAGGAAGTCCTGGGTCGAAGGCATGGTGGAATAGAATAAGGAATTTGGCCTGCTCGGCTAGAGAATCTAGAATTTGGAATAGGCGAAGTTTCGAGTCCGTCTACGGGACTGGGCGACGGATGCGGCGCTGCACGTCGAGCGCTAGGGCAACTTCGTGGAGCTTCGTGCGCGTCTCTGCGCGCTTCGGCTGCTGCTCTAACACCTTCTCCTTGGCGGGAGCAGCGGGGGCCCTGGGGCGCTCCTTTTGCCAAAAGAATCTGCGCGGATTGAAGTTGTAGCGCCAAATAGAGAAAAGGAAGATACTGAAGGACCGCTGATTGATGCGGACAAAGGAGAGTGCTACTGCGAGGCCGACCACAAGAAGACCGAGCGGGATCGCAATAGCGGATGTGAAGAAGGCGTTGGCGACGACCGCAGCAACAATGCCTGCGGCGAGCACGACAAATTGCTTCCAGGTGAGGCCGGCGATGACGCGGTCCTCCACGTCGAGGAATTTGGGGACTTTCACCTGCATACTTCGGGAAACAGGAATCTAGAATCTAGAATCTGGAAGTGCGTGACGGAGAGGATATTCAAAATTCCAGATTCCAAATTCCTCGGAGATTCCTAGCATGTAACATGACGCATCAGCGTGGATTTTGCGGTGGCTGTGGAGGACGGAGGTTGATGGTGTTGCTTTGTATCGCTTGAGGCGGTGAGGCGGCCGCACCCCGAGAGGATTGAGGATTGAGGATCGGGGACCCCGAACCACCCCGCAACGGCGGAGGGTACGGGGCAGGTTGGGGACGAGGTGGTTGTGGTGGTTGCGGTGAAGATTGGGGTGGCGGTGCGGTTCGGGGCGGTGGAGTAAATGATGATGGCGTGCGCGGCGCAGAGGGAGGCGATTGCCGCGGGGGGCCCGGCGGAGGAGGCGTGGGTCTCTGTGGAGGGACGAAGTTTCGAAGCGGAGGCGGTGCCGGGGAAGCAGTGGGGCGAGGACTCATCGGGGATTGAGAATTGCCTGCCCGGCCAGGGACAGGGGGGATTGAGGATTGAGGGGAGGGCGCCGACGTGGTCGTCTGGATGCCGTGAATCCGCATGAGCTCATTCCGCACCGAAGCGAAGATTTGCGCGGATACCTCAAACGAGAGGGCGCGCGACCGGTCGAGCGGCAGCTGTAAGCGATCGGAGACCGTGCGAATGAAGAGATTGGGGTGGAGGATCCCAAGGAAGACCTCGCCAATGGCCTCGGCGAGCAGCGACCCCTTATCGGCAATCTGGTGCTTGGAAGAAATGACACCGATCATGCGTGCGACATCGGCCGATATCATTGCGCGCTGCAACGCCTCCGGAAGTTTCTGGAATCGGAGAAAACGCTCGCGTTGCTGCTCTCGCGTGAGAATCGCCATGGTTTACGGGCTTCCGAATATTTCTCCGCGGCGCCGTTCCTCTTCAAGCGCTGCGCGCCGTGTTGCTTCCCAGTCAATGTCAGTGCCGCGCTCTGCGCCGAGCGGTCCGCCGATCGACCCCCCCGGAGTGGCGCCGGCGGGACTTCGTCCCCCTCCCGCGCCTCTTCGCGGTTCGGGCCCCGGCGCGGGCGGCATTTCGATGCCGAGTTCGCGGGCTCCCGGAGAGTGGGCGAGGTATCCTCGAATCGAGCTATTGGTTTGGAGCGCTTCGGCATTCTCTTTGATCGCTTGCTGCAATTGATCGAAGGTTTCCTTGGTTTTCCTAGCGCCGAGCACGAGCCCTGCAAACTGCGTGCCCGTCCCGCGTTTGAGGAATTCCTGCATCGCGGGGATCTGTTTACCGTCTTTGTCCGGTACGGTAGCGGTGAGGATATCCTTGGCGCTACTTTCCGCCATGTCCGCCGTCATGCGGCGATGGGCGGTATCGCGCTCTTCTGGGTCTTGGATTTTGTGCCATGCGGCAGAGCGAATAGTCCAAGAGTCGCCCCGCTTCTTTTCCGCCGCCATGAGCTTCTGTATTTCTTCGGGGCCGACTTCTTTTTCGAGGGCGCTCAGTTGGCCATGTTTCGCGAGGTTCTCTGCGATACCGCGGCGCTGGTCGAACTCTGTCTCTGAATTGTACGATTTATAGGTCGCCAGTTTGTTTTCTAAGCTCTTACCCTCTACGTCGCGTGCGGTTTCGGCCCTCCGCGCAGCGCGACGCTCTTCTGGCTCCATTAGGGTTCGAGACAGGCCCCCTGCGCCGGGTATTCGGGCGAGAGGCGAACCCGCAAGACCTCTGCCGACTGCCCCCTGGGCTGCCGCGCCGATGCGAGAGGCGCGCAGAAGCCCAAGCGCCGCACCACCCCCCGCCGCTCCGAGTGCGACGCCGCCGACTGCAGCACCAATGGTTGCATTGGCAAACTTTGCCGCCTCGCCTGCGAGCGTCTCGGTGACCTTGATCGACATATAAAGGAAAATGAGTACCACGGCGTAGCGCATGATTTTGTCCGCTCCGCCGAGGATTGCAAGAACGGCGCCGCTGTTTGTTTCGTAGTCGCCCCAAGGAGCGTCGGGGTTGTTGAGGTAAAGAATGAGCCAGGTGCCGAGCCAGATGAAGAACACCGCGATCGGGGCAAACACCGTCCACCTGGTGAAGTCATGAAGCCATTTGTTCCAGTATGTTTCCGTTGCAGGAAGGATTGCTGCAAGAAAAGCGAGCGGCGAGAGGATCATAAGAATCCAAAGCTGCACGATGCGGTAGAGCAGTGCGAGCGCTAAGCGCGCGAAGACGTACGCGACGAAGAGTAAAAGGAAGATTGCCACGAGTCCTTGGGCGATCGATTCCATGCTGTCCGAGAGTTTTTGGAAGAGGTTATCGAAAATATTGAAATCCGATCCGGAGATGCTTGTGATCTGGAGCCCGTTGAGGAACGCTTGCCCGATGTCGTCATACTGTCCGGCAAGTTGAGTCACGAAGATACTCGTGATGCCCTGGCTGACGTTGACGGCAAATCCGGTGAAGAAGAGCGAGAAGTTGACCAGCAACGCCACGATGATGAGTTTCGGGAGGATTCGCCGGGCGTTATAGTTTTCGGGGATGTTGAGGATCGTAGCGATCGCCGAGACCAGGAGGAAGACGATGAAGAACCAGTTCGTGATGTCGCGCACCACAGCCCAGCCGGTTTGGACGAAAGGATTCCCGAAAAACCCCACCTCTTGGCTGAAGCGGTAGACCACGAACGTGAAGAGGCCGACGATGGCCTTGGTAAGCCACCAGACCGCAATTCCCACGGACGAAACGATAAGTTGGGCCAGTGCGGTGGCTGGAGACGTGAGAATGCCGGCAACCCGATCTCCCCCGAACAGTGCGCCCGCTAACAGGCCACCGCCAATAATGGCAGCGGGGAGGAGAAAGGCGCCGGACTGCGAGTTCGACACCCGAGACGGTACATTGGGCCGGCGTGGCGACTGAAGCGGCATAAGGAGAATATCAGTAGCTGCGGTCGCCTAGTCGCTGGGCGCAGTAGTCGTCGAACGCTCCGCCGAAGTCATCAATCGGCCTGCGGATAGGCGCGTTAGGATCGTCAGGATCGAACGCGCCCGGTTCCTTTGCCGTGAACCACGTCGCGATGTAGCACTGCCAGTCGTTGATCGTGAAGCGGTACTCGACAGGATTTCTGCGCGCCTCGTACATCTCGAGCACGCGGTCGTACCAATCGTTAGTCGCAAAATCTCGGCCGAGGTGCTTGTCGCGGATATTGTCTCCGGAATTTGGCGTAACGCGGAAACGGTCTAGGGTATACCGAAAGTCGCCGAGTCCGGTCACCTCGCCGGTTTTTTCGTTTCCCAGCGAGACATAGGCACTTTCGTCTTCGAAGGGCGCGGGAAGACCGCTACCGGGCGTGGCACCAGCACTTGTGCCGATGAGCCGCGCATCCGGAGCCGAGCGGAAATCGGCGGCCGGCTTGAGCCATGGATCGAGCAAGAGGCATTGCCCGAGATTATTACAGACGCTCCGTTCGTCTTGTTGGCCGAGCGTGGAGACGAGGTTATAGCGGCCAAGAATATCCGTAGGCGTCTGGTCGGCGTCCAGGTACAGGAACCCCTGGCCCGCAAGATCGAAGGTGGCCTGTGTTGCCGCCTGCATTTTTTGGAGCAGCACGACGGCGGGCGAAACGATGTATTCGGTGTTGAGGTAGATTTGCGTCTGAGAGCCGTCGTCGCCGGGGCTTCCCGGGACGCGCGTGAGCTGGGTACTTTGCACATAGAGGTTTTCCGGCCGAAGGCCCTGGCCGATTTGGTAGTTGAGCTGGTGGAGTTGTGCGATGAGGCCGCCGGCGCCGACTGCTTGACCCACCACGGTATTGGCAAGGCCCTCGAGTGTATTGGACGAACTTTCGACGAACGCCGCGTCCATTTCTTCGAATGTCGCGTTCGTGGAGCTGATGAGGGTGCGGCCAAGTACCGGCAGCGAGAGGATATTGCGGACCATGCGTATTGCCTCCGCGACGGTCGGGTATGGTGCTGTTGCGCGCGCGACGTGGGCCACCTGGAGTGCTGCGGTGAGGGGCGTTGGCGAACGATAGTTCGCCATGACGCCGTCGCAGAGTTTTTTCACGCGATTATAGGCCTCGGTTCGGTCCGCGGCGTCGGGCGGAAAGCTGTCCACGCTGTCGCGGATGCCGTCGAAGAAGGTGTTGCCAAAGGTCGGATCGTCCGGCCCGAAGGGATTTTCGTTGTCGCCGATATTGTAGGAATGGCCGGAATAAAGGTAGGTGATGATGGTATTTTTCAGCTTTCGGAGGTTGTTGATCGTCACCTTGGTGTCGTCGGCATTGCACTCCCGGTCATTCTCGTTGCCGGGTTGGCGGCCGTAGGTGCATTTTGGCTGGGTATTGCCGAGAGCATCGAGAAAGAAATTCCAGTGGTTCCCTTCTCCATCCGAGAGCCGGAACTCGTCGGGTCCGGGAATACCGGAGAAGAGGTTGCGCCCCGCCTGGTCCCAGATCACATAGTTGATACTGCATGCCGCAACCATACGCGCGACGGTTGCAGGTTCTCCGTTGAGGTACTCGAGCGGATCGTTAATGATACGGCTTCCGGTGATGGGAACGATGACCGGAGGTTCTCCCTGCGGGTTGGCACCGTCGTTTGCAGAGAGGCGTTGGTCTTTTACGCCACCTTCAAAAACAGCGAGACCGAATCCACGGAGCTCTTCCTGCGTTTCCTGGAAGAGTTTATTGACGTCTTCCCGCGCCTTCTCGATTTTCTGGAGTTCGAAAGCCGCGGTGAAATCCTCCTGCCGGCGCTGGAGCGTATTGAAGAGGTCGAAGAGGAAACGTTCCAGCGACCGCTCGTAATCGGTACCCGCGTCAATCTGCACCACCCATACGGGAACCGCCGCATGCGCAGATAAAGGAATGCCTCCCGCGATGAGCATCGCAAGAAACACCAGCGCAGGAACACTGCGTCGAATCGTATGGCGAATTCGGCTAAGAGGAGATAGGCGAAGCGTTTTCGCCATCATCCCTCATGGTAGCACACCGCTTGGAAGGGCAATATTGTGCTGTTCCACTATTCGGCGGAGTTCTCCGGTGACCGAAGCGGCATCTGCGGCAATGGATGATCGTTCTGGCGAGTTCCACGCCTCCAGCACGCCTCCCGGGGAACCGTTTCGGGCTCGCTTGAGGAGTTCGAGATACGAGGAGATGGCTCGAGCGCTCTGTTCGTGTGTTTCGCGGAGTTCGAGGGGCGGCACGAGAGCGAGGAACGCTTCGCGCTGCCGCTCGAGTTCGCCGACAATGCGATCGAGCCCTTCGGTACTCCCCTGCTCTGCTGTTGCGAGTGCTAAACCCATGCGCGAGGGGTCGGAAGCAAAGCCGATGTCGGACGATGCGACGAGATAGCGGTAGATCGAGCGCGCGGGTTCGTTCTCGGGTTCCCGGGAGGAGGCCCGTTGCGGAGAGTCGGTTGTAAGCGAGGGAGCGGTTCCTGTGTTCGGGAGGGTGAAGTGGGGATCCACTGCGGCAGCTCCAAACAGTTGCGCCAACAATGACGGCGGCGATTGGGTTGCCGATGGCGCCGTAGTTTCGGCAGCATCGCCCGATGCACCCGACGCCGCGGGTTGTTGGTCGCGCGCTGCGGGTTGACCGGGGAATGCTGGCGCGAAGAGTGCAGCGCTCACCGCGAGCGTTGCGATGAGCGTGGGGCGGAGTGAACCGATGATGCGGAGCATGCCACTACTCGTTTGCAATCGTTTGGAGGAGCGTTTGTCTTTTCTGCTCAAGGTCGGCGGAGCGCTGGAGGAGATCGTTTCCCCATGCGATATCGCGCATCAACATCACCGGGTCGCGGTCGATCGCGTAGAGGTCCGAGAAGAGGTTGCGGAGGGCCTTGAGGAACGCGAGCTGTTCGCGGTGTACCGCGCGCGCCTCTTGCGGCACGGGAATCTTTCGCACCGCCTCATACGTCTCCACGAGCCCGCCAAGGACGTTATCAAGGATGTCGCTCTTTTGAGTTCTCACCACTTCATCGGCGAGATCGAGGTACGAGGCGGTGGTATCGGGCATCCGGACGCCGGTGAGCGCCGTGAAGTATTGCCGGAGCGCTTCCGGGCCATTCTGATCGGCACTCACGATTTCGTTTTCGGCGACATCGGGCACGGGGATGCGCGTGAGCCCCTCTGCGTTGAGGAACTGCTGGACGGCTTCGTCGTTCAGCTGCGGGTCTTCGGCTTTCGCCACGGTGCGCGCCCACTCGAAGTACTGCACCGTGAGGTTTGCCATGAGGTTCGCATTCTCGGCGATTTTCGCACTACCCGTTGCCGTAGGGTCGAATCCGCGGCGCACTTCTTCGCCATCGGCGTAGCCGTCTCCGTCAGTATCGTCGCGCTGCGGATCTGTTCCGTAGATACGTTCTTTGGCATCGGAGAGGCCGTCCCGGTCTTGGTCGGCATCGAACGATGGCCCTTTCGTTTCTTCGTTCTGCTGTGCGCCAAGGAGCGCTGCGGTAAATGGGCGGGCGGGGCCGCGCAAGAAAGCGACCGCGGCATAGCCGCCAAGGATGATGATGAGTGCGATGAAGAGAAGCCGCCGCATAGCAATTCGGAGATCAGGCGCATTGCAGCACACCCCGCGGTTTCGGACAAGGCGCAGCTTTCAGCAGGCCGGCATGCCAGTGAAACACGGTACGTAGGAGCGCGGGTTCAAGGCGACATTGTTCTCGCGGATTTCGAAGTGGAGGTGTGGGCCGCTTGAACTTTCTCCCGGATTGATTGTGGTGGCGATAGTGCCGATCTGCTGGCCTTCGGTGACGTCGGCACCCGGAGCGACGCTTGGGACGATGTGGCAGTACGTGAGCGTGAGCGAGGGATTGCAGCTCAGGCGGATCGCGATCCCGTGACTGCGGTCGGTGCCGCCGCAGCCCTGCGAGACCGGCACCTCCGCGCGGAACGCCTCACCGTCGACGAAAGCGAAAACCGGTTGTCCTCCGATGCCCGCGGTGCCGATGTCGATGCCCCAAGGGTGCCCCGCGCTGAACTCGGAACTCACGCACTGGGTCTCGGGATTCGCAAGGGGGCAGGAGAGCGGAACGTCATCGCAGCCCGGAAGATCTCCCGGAACTACGTCGTAGGGATTGTCGTCGCCGCACGTGCCGTCTTCGGCGCATCCTCCGCCGGGGAATCCGCACGCGCTGCTCGACGAGCAGAGATTCGGCCCCGCACCGGGAACGGCGATGCATTGTCCGCCAAGGCCGCTGTCGCGGCATTCGTTATGGAAAGGAAGCGCGCCGCCGCCGTAGCGCGCCACACACTGGGCACTGTTGGCGCATTCATCCTCTCCCGGCTCGAAGACCGTCACGCATTGGAGTCCCCGGCACGCGGTGTGCGAAACGCGGCATTCGGCGTTGGAGTCGCACTGGTTG
>MHSZ01000020.1:14197-14352 GCA_001824745.1 Candidatus Terrybacteria bacterium RIFCSPLOWO2_01_FULL_58_14
CGTTCCCTCCGCCACCGATGATTTGAGCGAGGACTCCCCTCACGATGCCGCCGGCGTTCTTGGCCAAGGGAGTGGTGCGGATGTCGGTTGCAGCGCTCACTCGTTCTTTCGGGGTCAGTGCTTCATCGGAATCTTGAGTACGCTGCGGATCTGTT
>MHSZ01000021.1:0-4252 GCA_001824745.1 Candidatus Terrybacteria bacterium RIFCSPLOWO2_01_FULL_58_14
TGGTCCTGAGCGAAAGCGAAGGCGTCCGGGCCGAGCGCCAAGGATGCGGTCCGTCGCTGGAACGGACCGACATCCGATTCCGCAGACCCGGCCCTGACGGGACACCCTGCTCGCTCGGCCTCCGGAGGCTTTCCGGAGCGGCACCCCTCGACCTATCGCACCGCGTCAGAAACGATTGCGCCTCGGCGTGAAATTCGAGTTATTGAGAATAAGGGCGGCCTTCGGCCGCCCTTTACGTACTCTATCGCCTCCTGCGCCTTCGCTTCCGAGGCCCCTGCGCAAGCCGGTCCTCGGTACGCCGGCATAACTCTTCGAGTTCTCCCGCGAGTGGCGGAGTGGTCTGCTCGGCGATCGGGATCACGAACGTCCGCGTCTCTTCGATGTACCGCCGCTGGCGATCCGCGGGCCACACGCCCATGGTGCGGAGATTGTCGCGTCGATCGCTGATCTTGATGAGACGAACCTCATTCTCCGCGCATGCGATTCGGGTGAAATACCCCGCACCCTCTCCGTCCTCTTTCGTCAGGATGCGGACAAAACCGCTTACCCGAGGGCCGAAGACGCGCCTCACGTCTTCAATCGTAAGGAGAAAAGAATCCTCGAGGAGATCGTGAAGGAATGCGGCAATGATGACATCGCAATCCGAAACTCCGAGCTCCTCGACGAGGAATGCCGCGACGCGCCACGGATGTTCGAAGTATCGCTCTCCGCCATCGCGTTGCTGTTCACGGTGGCCGTACTTGGCAAGACGATATGCGAACATCACGAGCGACGTCTGGTCTCGAGAACAGTGTCTCTGAATCGTCGCACGGAAGCGTTCGCTCCGTCTTTTCGCCCGCTTCCTCACTTCTCACCTCCAAAAAGGACAAGGTGCTCGCGGGCACCGTATCACGCCGCAACGCTGCAGCACAAGCCGGCGATGTTTCCCGTTAGGTGCCCGCGCTTGTGGAATCGTCCCCGGGCCGCCTCCGCACCTTCTCGGTCACCCAAAAACCCAGGTACTTCCCCAACATCATGCGCGTCTCTGCGTCAATCGCGGGAATCGCGCTTGTGAGAATAAAAGAGAACGGCAAGAGGAGCCACTGAAGCACCATGGAGAGATACGCCCATCGGGGCGTCCCTTTGGGCCGCGGGGGAAGAAGCAAAAATGTGAGGCCGCCGTTCACAAAAAGGCCCACCGTTGCCACCATCATGAGATTCCTCGTCCATCGAGGAAGATTGAACGCAAGGACCGTCTGTCGGAACTCCTCGCCCCCGATCATCACGGGGAGCCATCCAAGGAAGAGGATGAGGAAAGGCGCGCATGCCCAACTCCAAAAACCCAAAACGAGGCGGAGGCCTCTGCGGATCCGTTCGAGCAAAGGGATCCTCGTGTTTTTCACGAAACCGAAGATGGCATAAGGAATCTTCTCGACACCATAAGCCCAACGGCGGTGCTGACGATACACGCTCGCCATCGTCGCGCGGAATGTCCGCCCCACATTCGCGTCCATCGACACCGGATAAAAGAGCGACACTACGCGATAATCACCGTCGAAGGCGAGATAGCACTGCGCGAAAATGAGCGAGTCCTCGGACACCAAACGCGTGTTCCAGAAACCCGCGTCAACGAGCGCGCGTAAGGGCATCGAGTGCGAGGAAAAGGTTTCTAGGAGATCCGGCTGCCCCTGCATGAAGAGCTGCCAAACCGTCGAGCCGATCGCTGCAATGCGCGAGAAAAGCGGGGCCTCCCAAATATTATTATGGTAGAGCGGCACCGGCTGAAAACTCGAACGGAGGGGCTTTTCGGCAGTGAGGTAGTGATACGTGAGACAGGCAAAGTAGCCCGATGGTGTCCGCGTGTCGCTGTCGAAAGAGGAAACCACGACGCGCTCGTAGGCAAGACCTAAAGGATCGATGAGCTTCCGCAGTGCTTCCTGAGCAGCATACGCTTCATTCGAACCCTTCCCCGCGATCTCGCCTGGAATATCTGCAGGGTGAATGGTCACGAGAAATTTCCCGAACGAAGCGGCGTAGCGCTCCCGAAGCTCACTCGCGGTGCGTTGAGCCGTATCCCCCGCCCGTTCTTCGGTCGCGAGCACCACAAAGAGCTTCTCTTTCGGGAACGTGGATGCCTCAAGGGACGCGATCGCGGGCCCGACAATCTCGGGGCCCTCGCGATACGTGGGGAGAATGACGAGGTGGATGACATCCTCCCAACGGGACACCTCGGGGACCCGGATTTGAGCAACGGGCAGGGTGCGCAAGCGCTCCATCCAGTCGATACGAAGGTGCGTGCGCATCTTGAGCGCACTCCGCACGACGAAAAGCGCAACATAAATCGTACTCGCGAACCAGTAGACGTCGAAGGCAATAATGAAGCCCGCGGCGACTGCGGGCGCGAAAAACGAAATGAGCGGAATCCCGAGGAGCGTCGCCCAGACGAGCGCGCCCGGGAAGATCTCGAGCGCCCGCCGCAGCCGCCGGTCGCGAGGATCGGAAAAATCACGCGCCGGTCCGGCAAAGAGATAAGAGGGTGCCGCCATAGAGAATCTTCCTTATTGTAGCAGAAGAAAGGAAACGCCCCGCCAAAGGCGGGGCGATATGTCTTTACGGCAGAGGAAGCTGTTGGGACTTCTCCGCGTCGAAAATCTTCACTCCCTCGGCATCCGCAGCGTAGACCCACTTGCCGGTCCGAAGGACCACCGGTCGCCGCCACAACGAAAAGAGATGCATGAGAGTCCAGCGCGTATCGTCGGCGTCCAGCTCCCGGAACTCGTCCCCGAAATGTTCAAGGAGGAGCCATCCTTGATTACGGAGATTCGTGGAAACGGTCTCCAGCTGCGGAAATGATCCCAGGAGCCCGAACATCTTCGGGAAAAACTCGGCGAACGCCGGCCATCCCCCTTCGATCCCGTCAGAAAAGAGCAGGAGGTGGCGCGCGAGCGGCTCGGTGAGATAGTTTGCCGCAGCGCTCGCGTCGGATTCGACTTTCCGCACAAGAAAGAGTTTCTCCCTTCCGGTGAGGCCGTCCCAGAGTTCTCCCTGCTGCAGGATCCCGCTCGCTTTGCGATCCCAACGGCACTCGATGTCCTGAAAGAGTCGGAATCCCACAAGATAGGGCTGGATGGGATTTTCGCCTTCTTCGGTGTTGGGAAATCGCAATGCGATGCCCGCGTGCGCGATTCGCATCGCATCCCGGATTCGATCCTCAATTCCCGATACGCGCTCGAGAATCTTCAGCTGCCAGTAGCTCGCCCAACCCTCGTTGAGCACCTTGGTCTCCAGCTGCGGCACGAAGTATTCCGTTTCTTCGTCCACTAACCGAAGAAGTTCCCGTTCCCAATCGGCGAGGTCTCGACCCTGCTCTGACACGATGCGCAGGAGCGAGGGACGATTCTTCGACGACGGGAAGGGCCTGGCAAAACGAATCGTGTGTGCGGCGCTGAGGACGCGTTCCACGGCCCGTTCTCCCATAGCGCGGCGGATCTCTCCGACACGCCGGCGGTTCGCCGCCATGCGGTCCAGGACCGTTTCCGGCTGCGTTTCCCGAAAATGCCGGTTGTGATGGAAGAAATCAAGGTGCCCCATCACATGCGCCATCACCAGGAGTTGCAGCTCTAGCGGGTTGTCGTCCAGCAACACGGCGCGAGAGGGATTCGCGTTCGCCACGATCTCGGCGGCACCGAACCCGAAAAATCCCCGTGCCGTCTCCGAGAGATCCGCCGCCTTGCCAAATGACCAGTGCGAGTAGCGCGTCGGCATCGCGAGTAGCGCCTCTTCCTCGGCCATCTCGCGAGGCGAGATGATCTCAAATCGCACGGGGTAAGGATCGAGGCCGAGGCCGCGTGCTGCATCTTCGATGCGCTCACCGAAATCGCGAAGTGTAGCGAGTGTCCAACGCATCACGACCCCTCCTCGTCTCGGATTTCGTGCGCGAGAATGAGCCGCAACGCATCCCCGACCTGCTCTTTGGAGTCAATCGGGACGAACGCGATTTGCGAGAACTCTCCTGCGAGTGCTCGAAGCTCTTCGTCGATACCTTTCGGCGCCTCTAGGGGAAGCCCGATCAGCGGAGCGCCGGCGTTGCCGGATGCCCTCCATGCCTCCACCAACTTCTGCCAGTCCGCGGCCGAGTAGCGCTTCCCCATGACCTCGATAAAGGCGAAGAGTCGTGCGCCCTGCTCAAGGGTTTTCCGGATCTCGCCTCGCATCACTGGATTGTCCGTTTGCGCGTTCTCGCCATCGGAACAGTGCATCACGTAGATATTCC
>MHSZ01000021.1:4275-9951 GCA_001824745.1 Candidatus Terrybacteria bacterium RIFCSPLOWO2_01_FULL_58_14
TAACGCTCGCGCATGAGTTTGAGCACTTCTTTGTGCGCCGAAGAGAGCGCAGTCCCTCCCGAAGAGCCGCGGTGGAAGAACTGATCTTCGTTCACCACGTGTGCGGCGGTATCGTGCACGATGAAGACGAGTTCCACTTGCGGGTAGCTTCTCCTCACGTGTTCCACGAAGAGATAGAACATCACGCGGCAGAGAAACTTTTTCTGCTGATCCATCGAGCCGGAAACGTCCATGAGACAGAACACGACTGCGTTCGTCGAAGGACGGTTTTCGAAACGGACTCGATGATAGCGGAGATCTCCCTCGCTGTAGGGCAAACGCTTGTCGGGCTTGGTTCTGGAAACGATACGGCGCGCGATGTGCTCGCGGGCGCTGGCTCTGCGATTGAGCCGTGGCCAGATACCGTGCCGCTTCCTTCCCTCAACGCCCGCAGCGCGCTTGCGCGGAAGACCGCCCGTACCCTTGTCCTCCAACCGGGGAAGCTTCAGATCTTCGTAGAGGAGATCGATGAGCTCGCTCATCGATACGTCCACTTCGTAGATTTCTTGGCCCGGTTCGGTACCCGCAGCAGCACCCACAAGGCCGCGGGGGCCGCGTTGTTGGCCGCCACCCTGTTGCCCCTGGCCGCCTTGGCCTCCGCCGGGGCCCTGTTGTGGACCCTTGCCGTACCGGAAGGTCGGCTCGCGGACCGTACGGATGGGAACCCGCACAATCCTCTCGGGACTGGATGAGATGATGGTCTCCTCGGAAATGACAT
This sequence comes from Candidatus Terrybacteria bacterium RIFCSPLOWO2_01_FULL_58_14, assembly GCA_001824745.1. Classification (GTDB taxonomy): domain Bacteria; phylum Patescibacteriota; class Minisyncoccia; order Terrybacterales; family 2-01-FULL-58-14; genus 2-01-FULL-58-14. The sequence goes on from MHSZ01000021.1 coordinate 5,033, forward strand.
CGACGAGCTGTTCTCGTAGCGCCTCGCGAATGAGTTCGCGGTGGCGTCTTCGCTCCTCACGGAGCCGATCTGTATTACGGCCGCGCCGATCGCGAATCTCCACGGAATTTTCCCTCCACTGTCAAGGAACTCGTGTTCCCACCCTCGCATACTCGCAAAAAAGCGTCAATGCGCCCGCACCAGAAAATCGCGGGCTCCATGAGGCACCCCACCCTTACGGGTGGGTTATCTGCGGGAAATGAAAAGAGAAGACGCCCCGATCTTTCGGGACGTCTCTATTCCGTTCTTCGGCACCGGGGCGTTTCTCTTCTAAGAGAACACCTCGTTTATGCGCCGCGCGACAAAGTCGATAGCGGCGTCTGCACAGCGTTCACAGTAGCCGTACTGGCTCGAAAGCACCTCGCGGATCTTCTCCGCGAATGCCTCCGCATCCGGCGAACGGATACCGTCTGCCGGAACGGGGAAGAAATCGCGCATGCGCACCACGAGGTGGTGGCGAATACCGCGTCGGAGCCGTTCTTGATCCTGCCAGCGGAAGGGCCTGTCGAGATCCGCGTACTCGCGCTGAAGCGTCACGAGCGTCTCGCGGATCCCATAGGCCTCCTGCCGCGTGAAGCCCCATGCAGTCTCCACTTGGGCGAGGAAACGCTCGAGGTCTTCGTTTTCCCTGCCCGCAGAGAACCATTGTTTGGCGCGCTCCACGTAACTTGCGAACATTCCGTCCGCGTATACCTCCTGGGCGCCGATCACGACATCCGTGAACTCTTCGCGAAGATCGCGCATGTATTCTTCGTCGGCTTTGCTCATGAGGTCGCGCCAGCGTTCGCGCTCCCTGGGGGGAATGGACTCGTCGCGCATGAGCTGCCGCAGGATGGCTTGGCGATATTCCGGCCAGAGGAGACACGACCGTTCTCCGTTCCCGCTGCTACGGCCCGCCACCGTATATGCCGTCCCCATCGCCTTCGTGAAGAACCGCGTATCAAGACCTTCTCTGCCGTCCTTGGGCGACTCGAGGAGGAATTCGCTCGGTGTCTTGGGACTCTGCCCGTCCGCATCGCCGTTGTAAACCGCCATCCTCACGAGCGCGGGAATCGCTGCGCTTTCGGTGAGGCGCGTGAGCACCGCGAACTTCGCGGCGGTCTCAAGGGTATGCGGCGCAACGTGCACCCTTCCGTACCGCGAACGCAGGCGTTCCTTCTCGTAGACCTTCGCCTCAGCGCTCCATCGAAGCAGATGTCGGAAGGTCAAGGGCAGCGTACGGCTCACCAAGGCCTCGTTCGTCGGCTCCGCGAGGAACCTTTGATACTCGGCCATATTCGAGTGACCGATAATCACACAGTCCACCGAGATGCGCCCGTAGTTCCCCGGTCCTGGCACCTCTTTCTCCTGCGTTGCGAAGATGAAAAGGTTCAGCTGCCGGACCTCTCGCTTGAAGATCTCCCGGACCTCCAGCAGGCCTTGCTCGGCGTGGTGGAAGAGGCCGTTGAAAATCAGGGTTCTTGCGTGGCCTTCGGCGTACCGCTTATCGTCGAGCATCGCGATATTCACGCGGCCGATGAGCTCGGAGATATCCTCGTTCATCGGATCCGACGGAAACATCACCCCGACGCCAACCCCCAAACCGTCCTGTCGCGCGCTGATCCTTCGCTCGACGACCGGAAAACGCTCCCACCCGTGGCCGCCTTCGTATCGCTCCTGAAGTTCGGTGCGGCAGACGTGGCAAATGTCCGCGGTCGGGTGAATCGGAGCGTTGAAGCGCCTCGAAAACTCCTCGCGGCGGCTCCGCGGGAGCAGCCGAAACGGATGCTCATGCATCGGGCACCCCTTCAGCGTCCAGATCGAAGCTCCTTCCAGCAACTGGTGAAAACGCGCAGCAAGCGCGCTTTTCCCGGTGCCGGTTTCGCCGATCCAAACGATGATTTGGCGCGCCTGCTCAGCGCCGGCACCCGCGGCCTCCAACGCCATCGCGATTTCCTCGATTTCGCGTTCGCGGCCGTAGAAATCATCGAATGCGCGGAAGGTCCTGACTGCTTCTCCCGGCGCGAGTTCAAGCGCGCGCGCGAGCTGCTCGTCGTCTTCCGCGGCAACGGCATCGAATCCCGGTGCGACGAAAATGCGCCGGTAGATACGCTGCGCTGCATTCTCAGCCATGAGAGGGTTCCTCTCGGCTTCCGCGAGGAACTCGGCCATCGTCATCGTGCGTTCGCTCATTATTCAACACCCCTCGCGCAGTGATTTGACAACGTACAGTGGTTCTCTTGTAGCGATGAGAACCGCAAATGTCAATCACCGCCCCTCGACACGGCTCAGGGCAAGCATAGTTGCCTTGCTACTCCCCGCATTACAGACCGGTCCGCTTGCATAACTCGTGGTGAGCCACGCCGAACCGCCCAAAAGAAGACGCCCGAGCACATTGACTCGGGCGCATCCATCCCAGGAGCGACTACTCCCCGGATTGCTCACGGCGCTGCTGGCGCCGTTGCGCTGCTTCCTCTTCCGCCTCTTGTCCCGGATCGCGTTCGCGAAGATCGCGAAGCATTCTCCGTACCGGGCTCTCCTGTTCCGAGGGAGGCGGATCGTGCCGTGTCGGCGTCGGAAGCGGAGAAGGTTCTCCCTGCTTCCGACGACTCCGTTCCTGCTGCCTCTGATCAGGCATCCGTTATTCCTCCTCTCCCGAAAGATGCTGCAGCTGTTGTGGCTGTTGGTAGGAAACCACGGTGAGTTCCAGAGTGCCCTCTTTCCCGCACTCCTCCCATGCGCGTTGCGCGAGGCGCACAGCGTCGCGCCGCGACTGCGATACGCGCGCATGTTCTTTCAGGATGCGCTCAATGCCGGGCACCACGTCGTTGCCGCCTAGAACGCAAAAGTCTTCATGGGCATTGCGGTCTCCCGTGGCAGAAAGGTAGTGGAAGACGGTGCGTTTCTGTTCGCCGTCCACTTCCGCGATCAGAAAGTCGCCGATGAGGGGGCGCGTGCGCGAATCAACGAACAGCGCCCGCATCATGCCGAGGATGCCGTCGAGCTCTTCCTGCGCGATCACGGACTCGGCGGTAACACTCGTGTGCCCCGCACGCAATTCCAGAAGGTGGGCGCCGGTCGTAAACCCCGTGGCAATCTGTTGGATTGCCACGACTTCTCCGGTTCCCGCAAAGACGAGGCCTTTAGGATGCACAAGGCGCACCTTCCTGACACCGCGAATCGTACTCGATGTCGCAAAGAGCGCACCCCCGCGAAACGCAATGGCAATGACCGGAAGGCACGAATGGAGCCGGTCTTCGATGAGGGAAAGCTTGTCGGTTTCCCCGCGCGTCGTGTAGCGCGTTCCGTCGTTATCGGCCATGGACCCCTCCTCGTATGTCATTGAGCACGGCGTCGATCTCTCCGTGCGGAACTGTCCTGGCGCCATCCTTGTTGAGGATCACCGCACAGAACGGTTCACCGGTGCCTGCGTTGCGCTCTGCTGCCTTCCGCAGCGCTCCGATGCCCGCACGGAGCGCCTCTTGGGCAGTGCTCGCGCTTGCGCGGCCCCGGTAGTTCTCGTCGAGCCAGTCCTGCGCAGGATCTGCTCCGCTGCCGATAGCCACGTACCCTGTCTCCTTGTGTTCCAGGAGAAATCCGGTGGGGTCGATGGTGACCACCCGGCCGGTTCGACTCTCAGTGTCGTAGCAGCCGAGCAAGAAGGCCACGGCAAGCTCACCGCCGGTGCTCATGACCAGCGGAAAAAGCTGTGTTGCAATGTCTTGGAGCATGAGACCGTACTTTTCGACACTCACCACGCCACCGGTCAGACACTGCTCCGCGGAAACCGCAACCTGAAAGAGACGCGTGCTTTTGAGGCCCGGCCCCGGGGCGCCGGCAATACCCACAACGCCGTATTCGCCCGCAATCGTGAGTTTGGAAACGGGCTCACGATAGCGGTCGAGTTTCTGCGTGTTGGTCGCTTGCGTATCGGCGCACACTACCGCCGCATCCTTGGCGCACACGCCGACAATCGTGGTCGCATGCGTCGCAAAGAGCTTCGCATCCCCCGGCGCTCCGAAAGAAATCGGCGGAAAGAGGCGCTGGATATCGCCCCCCGCAATGACGCGCGAGAGAAAATCGGACATGGTCCTTCCTCCTGTGCAATCTTTTACAATGAACGAAACGTGGACATTTCGTATCATACGGATGTCGGACCGTCAAGGAATCCATGCGCAAAAGAAAGGACTCCGCTTCGCGGAGTCCTCTGGCGTTCTTCCCTTTTAGGGTAATGCGATGATCCGAAGCGCCTCTCGTACATTCCAGGCGAACGGATCAGGGAACGGAATGGCAATTGTGGAGCTGTCACGTAACAGCGCTCCGGCATGGATGCTCACGGATTCCCAGTCCGCGTTGAACTTGTCCTCCTTGCGGTGGCGCAAAAGCCACTCGATGAGCTTCCCGCGAATCCATGCTCGCGTCCGTAACGACGGATTCGTCGCACCGGAAGGTTCATACATCACGGCTTCTGCCTCTTCGTCGGAAACGAGTACTTCTTGAAGGCCGCGTTCACGAAGCGCTTTGGCGTAACTTCGTTCGCTGAGTTCGTGGTATCGCTGTTCCACGGTCTTACCGCAATCGAGCAGCTGCTCGCGCTTTCGCTCGCCAACGCGTCGAATGCTCGATAACGACTCAACACCGTACGCTTCTGTAAGCTCCGACTCGATGAGCAGCTTCTTCATCGGCCAGTCAAGTTCTGCGGTAAGCGACATGGGGTCGCGCCGCAGGCCTGACAGTACCGCTCCCCAACGCTGGAGGATGTCCCGCGTTTCCTTTACCACCTCTGGCGGATCATCATCCTGGGGAAAATGCTTCGCGCAAAGCTCCAGGAGCATCTCTTGAATGTCGATGGCGCTGCGGAACTCGAAATCCCAGCACCGGAGTTGTTTGCGGAACGTAAG
>MHSZ01000021.1:10022-16374 GCA_001824745.1 Candidatus Terrybacteria bacterium RIFCSPLOWO2_01_FULL_58_14
CAATGTTGGGATCCCCTGCCGTAATCTGGACGCGTTGATACGTTCCTTTCGGTCCCGTACCGTGCGGCTCTTTTCTGGTGAGGATCAGCGGGCGGTCGGATTGATTGGCCGTATTGTTCGTTACGTACCGGATGAACCTCGCGCGATGCGAAAGGAGGAATCGTCCTTTGTCCTCATCGCGAACCGAAAGGATCCCCGCGCCGGTGAAGATCGTCCGCGTGACCAAATGCGTGGCCATGAGATCCTCGAACCAGCCCGAGAAATTGAGCGTTGCCGCCGTTTCCTGCGATCCTTGAGCAAAGAGCTCTTCTCGCGCATCGAACAGATAGTTTTCGTGGCTTGCAAAGCACACGTCATCAGTTGCGCTATCGGTGTTGTCTCGGATGAGCAACACGCGGTTGCCATCAATGAGCGGTATCGAAGTCGATACTTCCAGAAACCGGTCAAGGCCCCGGATCGTGCGGATGAGTTCGCGGACCGAGATACACTCGGCCGTAGCTCCCTCCAGGTGACCCACATCGCAGTAGACGCGCGCGCCGTTGGGGAGAAACGCGCCCGTGGAACCGGTATGGAGCACGAACGAGAGAATCTCCGCGACGATTCTGGTCGCTAGTCCAGAATCCACGGCGGAAAAGCTTCCGTCAGGATGCTGAAGAAGGGCTCCGTACTCGCTCTCAAGACCGAAGATGCGTTTCCGCATTCTTACCACCTGCTTCCTTGCCGCACGGTGATCCCCGCCTCTTTCAGGAACCGCAGGAGCTGGACGGGGTTTTTCGCGGTATCCAGTGCCTCGCGTACCTCATCGGCATTGCCGCGCAGCGGATCGCTCAGCGCAATCACCTCTTCGGTATCGCTCGAGTGTTCTTGCGCATCGCCGGCATCGAAGAAGAGGTACTCCCATTGCGCGCCGCGGAGCGCCGAAGAAAACTCGGCAATGCACCTGCCCCGAAGGTAGGCGCGTGTACTCTCGGGCGGCGTTACCAACGCACGGGCAATTTCCTCGTCACTTGCGAGTCGGCGCAAGTATCCGTTGTCATCGAGCCACTGACGGAGCCCCACCGCGGGGTTCACGTCGTGGTACCGCGCATCGCGAACGCGCATCCGCGGGTCGTCCCACGAAAAGCCGCGTTCGCAAAGCTCCTCGAGAAGAACCTGTTTCGTCGCCCAATCAAGCGTGCCCACAAGATCATCCCGGTGGTTCGGAAGATCGCCGAGAAAATCGAGCACGCGCGAAAATTCGTCAAGCAGATCCCTCTCTTCCTTCGTGGGAACGGCCGCGTCCGCAAAGTACCGCGCAAGCAGCGCATGAAACTCGCGCTGGATATCCAATGCGGTAACGTGCCGACCGTCTTGCAGCGAAACCGGGACAGTGAGGGTAGGATCGTGCGAGATCGCCCTGATTGCTGCAACGCCGTCATGTAATGGCGTACACAGCGGGGAACCTACCGATGCGGGAAAATCGTCTTCCAGCATTTTGAGCACCATCGCGGTCAAGCCGATTTTGAGCCAGAACGCGACGTCGCAGATGTTGGCATCGCCGACGATAACGTGGAGCCGGCGAAATCGTGTCGCATCGGCATACGGACGGTCACGCGTGTTGATGATGCCGCGCCTGTACGTCGTGTCCTCTCCTAAACGCGCGTTGATGAAGTCCGCGCGCTGGGAGAGCTGGTAGGGATACGGACAATGTGCCGGATGATCCCCGTACTCTTCATCGTCGAGCCATCGTAGGGAAGACCGTCGATTGTCGTGCTCCTCCTCGCAACCTACTTTTCCTGCACCAACAACGATCTGGCGAGTGACAAAGAAGGTTTCAAGAATTCTGCTTTTGGGAGACGGCGTGATGAGCTCCTCGAACGTTCCGGGATCCACGCAATAGTTTTCGTGCGCCGCATAGCTGTGGCCCGCCCGGTCCGAATTGTCCTTATGGACCTCTACGGTAACCTGCATCTTCTCCTCAAGCGCTCGCCGCCCGGCATCCACCAAAAGATCGCCCGCTCGATACCACGCAACAAGCTCTCGCGCCGACGTGCATTCCGGCGTGGAGTACTCCGGATGACCCATATCCACATAGAAGCGAGCGCCGTTGGGAAGCATAGAGCCCGAAAGCCCCACGATTCGGAAAAGTTCCTCTTGTTCTTCTCCCTGGCGTTGGTTTCTGCGTCGCCGCCCGCGGAGACGCAAACGATCGAGAAAGCTATCGATTTGCGACCGCGATCGCGATCCCTCATGCTTGAGCAACAAGTCGAGCCGCTCTCGGTTCTGCGGATTCTCCATACTGGGAACGGCGAGCGTCTCTCGCGCCAGTTGTACAAGCTCCATTGCGTTGGCGGAAAGGCGGTCGGAGTTTGGGAGAGAGATTCCGTATTCCGTTTCCGTGCCGAACACTTTCGTAAGAGCCATCAAAACTCCTCTTTCTTTTTCAAGGATCACGAAGTGGCGCCATCATATAGAGAAAGGCGCCCGGATGCAACCCGGACGCCTCTTTTGTGCACTATGTGCGTTTGTTACGTTGCGGAACGACCGCGCCGCTTCGAGAGACGATCGTCTCCCTCCTGTGAACCCAAGGAGGTCACGCGGAATGGTCGATCTTCCCGGACGTTGAGAATCCTTGCCCACTCTTGAGCATTGGTGCGGTTCGGCAACGCCTCACCCTCCTTGAAGACTTCCTCCAAGGCAACGAAGAGGTGCCCAAGCCGCAGACCGCCATCCTCGTTGTTGACGATTTCGTCCTTGATCGCAAGCTGCTTGCCGCGATCGATAATCGCCTTGATGAGGGCGCCCGAGATAATGTCCTTCATGAAGAAGGTCGCTCGGCCGCCGCGCAGGTCTTCGTACTCGATCGCCACCACGCGCTGTCGCTGCAGCGCTTGCTCCTGTTCCCGCTTCGATGCGCCGGGGTCTCCGAATATACGGTCAACGAGTCGCCGCACGATGTACTCTGCAACGTTCTGCCGATTGGCAGAAAAGTCCCGATAGATCTTCTCGTCGAACTCCGGGTGATCGGGGTCTTGATACTTGGGGTGGAACGGGAAGTTCTCTTTCCCAAGGTATACCCGGAAAATCGCGGCAACCCCGTCTCGATCCGGACGAGGAAACTCGATTGGCGGGTAGAGCCGCCCCGCACGCGTGAGCGCGGGGTCGATCATGTCGGGACGATTCGTTGTCCCGATCACCACGATGTTCCCGTACTCGGTCACGCCGTCGAGCATCGTGGAAAACTGCGTCACCGCCGTCTCCCCGACGCCGGAGGTGCCCACGCGCGTGCCGCGCGTCGGGAACATCGCATCGATCTCGTCGAAGAGCACGATGACGATGCCGCCGTCGGCCGCCTTCTGTTTGGCAAGCTCGAAGGGCTCCCGAATTTTCCGCTCGGTTTCACCCACCCACATCGTAAGCAGTTGAGGTCCTGCGACCGAAAGCAGGAATACCGGCCTCTCCGTTGCTCTCCGAATGGCGTTAGCGACCACCTTCAGCGCCAGCGTTTTTCCGCCGCCGGGCGGTCCGTGCAACAGAAGACCAGACCCCATCGAAAGCGCATACCGGCTGAAACGATCGGGGTGCAGCAATGGCAACTCGAGGTGATCCCGAAGCTTCACCAAAGCCGCATCTTGTCCGCCGATATCGGCGTAGGTCAGTTCGGGAATTTCCTCGAGCAAAAGGTCGCTCGTTGCCTCTTGCGGCAGCACCTCGATGACGTAACCGTTCCTGCCATCGAAAAGGACATGGTCGCCGACAGTAAGCGCATCCGGTGCCGAAACGGTTTCGGACCGAAACGCGATCACGTTGTCTCCGGTGTGTACGGTGACCCGGACACGACCGTCGTCGAGCAGTTCGTCGACAATGCCTTCTTCACCGCGATCTTCGAACTCGGCGATTGCCTGCAAGACGTTGCCTTGCGGCGTAAGAAGGAGCCGCTGTCCCGGGACGAGCGCTTCACTATCCACGTCGTCGGCAACCGCTGCCGACACGCGCTGGCCGTTGAACATGAGGTCCACCGTACCGTCTTCGTTGGCGCGAATGAACGCTCCGTACGGACGTGGCGGCTGAATCAAGGCCTGAAGCTGCGCGATCAGGGCGTCTTTGCGGGCATTGTCTTCTTCCGCAAGCGCCAACGCCGCCTGCACTTCTTCCCGGTATGAGTCCAGCGTCCGCGCGATGATTTCTGCTCGCTCGGATATCTCCGCGTTCTCCTCCTGAAGCTCGCGGTGCGCCCGTTTCAACGCGACGTGATTGTCTCGCTTCTCGCCCCACATGCGTAGCAGTCCCGCTTCCAGGACCATCAGCTCGTGTTCGACGAGTTCGAGATAATGGAACTGCTCGTTTGGCTTCGCGTTGCGAAGTAGTTCAAGTGCCGCATCGACGTTGAGGAAAAACTTATCGAGCTGCTGTTTGACCCTCGTCCACTTGAGGGGCACGGATCCCTGTCCTGGCATACTACACCTCCGCACACGACACGGTCGTGTTCCACTCCTTGTTTCATCAAAGAACTTCGGTGTGCATAAAGTACACGACGCACGCGGCTTCGTCAAGAATGCGCGAGGTTGCGGAGCACGCCTTCGGTAAAATGCCGCGTCGTCGCACTACCGCCTAAATCCCTGGTACGGAAACGCTGCTGCAACAGAGCGTTTTCCACCGCACGCTCGATATGATTCGCGCGACGGCGATCGCCAAGGTGGCGCAAGAGCATCACGGCGGAGAAGATCATCGCCGTGGGATTCGCGATCCCCTTCCCCGCAATATCAGGAGCGGTGCCGTGCACGGGCTCAAACACGGCCGCGCGATCCCCGATTTGCGCTGAAGGCGCCAAGCCGATGCCGCCGATCAGGCCCGCGGCCAGATCGGAAAGAATATCACCGTAGAGATTGGGGCACAAAAGCACATCGAGGCGTTCGGGTTTCCGCACGAGCTGTTGGGCAGCGTTATCCACGATGAGGTCGTCGCACCTGATCGCTCGCTGCCTTGCGAAAATAGCACGGGCCTCGCGGAGAAAAAGCCCGTCGGTTTCTTTCAAAATATTCGCCTTGTGCACGATGCTCACGGAATGCCGACGATTCCTCTTCGCCCACGAAAGTGTGAATGCGGCTACTTTGCGGCTCGCCGATTTGGTGATGATCTTGAGCGCAACCGCAGCATCGCTCCGCAGCGTTCTGCCGGTCCCCTTGCGCACCAAGGCACGAATCGCCCGATTGTTTGTCCGCGGAATCTCAATCCCCGTGTAAAGATCCTCGGTATTCTCTCGAATGATCACCAGATCAACCCGAGGAAAAAATGTTGCAATGCCGGGAATCGCGCGCACCGGCCGCACGTTTGCATAAAGCCCCAGCGACTGGCGAAGCGCCACGTTCGCGCTGCGATACCCTTCGCCCACCGGCGTTTCAAGCGGCCCCTTGAGCGCAAGGCGGTGCTTTCTGATCGCACGGAGTGTGACGGAGGGAAGCGGATCAAGCCCCCGCGCGAGAGCAGCTCTGCCTGCGAAGTATTCACGGAAACGCAACGGCGCGCGGGCCGCGCGCAAGACCGCAATCGTTGCAGCGGCAATCTCGGGACCGATGCCGTCGCCACGGATGAGGATAACGTCGCGCATTTACAGCCCCAAGCCCTGGTTCCGCAACTGCTCGCGCATCCGCGCGAACTCCTCCTCCAACCGAACAAATACCTGATAGGTCGCAATCGCATCGGGAAGCGCTCGATGTGCATCTTCGAGTTCAATGCTGAACGCGCGCCGAGCCGCCCCCAAACTGAAGCGTGGACCGAACTCTGTTTCGCGCCCTGAAAGTTTCGCCCACCGGATAAAGTCGGGTTTCAGGTCGTACCACGTGTAGTCGAGGCCGTACTGCTCCAACGTCATGCCGGCACGATTCATCGCGGGCTCGAGAAACGCGCGATCAAAACTGACGTTCCACCCCCAGAGCGCCGCCCCTCGTACCTTCTCGCAAAAGAAGCGCGCGGCTTCCGCTTCCGGCATTGCGTCACGCCATTCCTCAGCGGTGTAGTGATTGATCGTCAATGCTTCGGGGTCGGCATCCGCGATGCGCAAGGGACGCACCTTCGCAGAAAAAGAATCCTCAATGCCGTAGGGAGGAGCCCCGGCAACGATCACCGCACCGATCTCCAAAAGTTCGTGGCGGCCCGGTTGGGTGCCCGTGGTCTCGGTATCGAGGAACACGAGTGGACGAATAACGATTTCTTGCATCGTCGCTATCGTGGCATACGAGCGCTTCCGAGAAAAGGAGAAGGCCCCGACAGTGTCGGGGCTTCCAACGTTACGGCCTGTTGCGTTCGGCGCTACCTGCTTGCCAAAGGAACCAGGCGATGAATCCGAACCATAAGAAGCTGAAAAGATCGAGGA
>MHSZ01000021.1:16404-18923 GCA_001824745.1 Candidatus Terrybacteria bacterium RIFCSPLOWO2_01_FULL_58_14
GAGGAACCCGGCTGCCACGCCGACGACCCCCAGAGCGCCGAGTGTGAGAATGGTGCCGCGTGCGAACCTCATGGCAAATGCCCTGCCCTGCCGCTCATCGCCGGTCACTGCCCACGCAACAGCGTGCGTCATTCGTCCGCCGTCCAAAGGATACATCGGCAGCGTATTGAAGATGGCCCAACTGGCGTTCAAGAGGAATCCGAATGCGGCGAAGTGCCGCACGAACGCCGGCGCTGTTTCGGGAAACAGTGCGGTCGCGAGGAAAAAGCCGAGTGCGAGAAGGGCGCTCGAAAGCGGCCCTGCGAACGCGATGAGAAAGGTCTCCCTCGCCCGATGCCCCGTTGATGCCAAGAGCGAGACCGCGCCGAATGGCAGTAAGACAATGCCGCCGCATGAGATGTCGAAACGGTCGCCGACCGCAACGTGCATCCGCTCGTGGATAAGCAAGGATACGATGCCGATACCGATACCCGCGAAGACGCCTCCGGCGGTTCCGAAAAAAACGAGTCCGAAGTTCGCGAACAGTGCGACCATGATCATTGACCACCACGTCACACGCACCGGCGTTCCGAAGAACTGAAACGTCACGCATTTCCTCCTTCAATATACTGCCTCAGAGAACTGCGATGACGGTAGCACATCGAGACAATGCCATGCAAGGGAAAGGAATAGCGCCCCGTTTATCGGAGCGCTTCTTTTGCTGGTTTCCAGAATTGTTCCTCGCGAGTAACGCAGCCAAGACGTTCGGCGATGGTCTTTGCGGCTACGATCATGTCGGGGTTACCGCACAGGTACACGATCGTCTCCTCGGCAACAAAACCACGAGAGGCGATGGCGCCTTCAAGAAGGGAGGGCAGTCGCCCCACGGCGCCGAGAAACCCGCGGTTTCGCTCCTCGTCTGGCTTCGTGATAGCAGGGACGTAACAGAACTGGTCGGGCAGGAGCGTTGCGAGATCTGACAACTCGTTGCGGTATCTGCTCGTCAGCTCATCCTGGTAACGGGCGCCGTGGAGAATGAGAAAGCGGTGGTCCGCGAGCGTCTGTTCGCGGAAGTGGCGCCAGAGCATCGCGAGAAAAGGAGCGATACCGGTGACGGTTGCCACCATCACGTGGTTGCGGAACGCCGGCTCAAACAGCAGCTTTCCTTTCGCCTTCGGCAGAAGCCGGACGTGATCGTACTCTTTCAGCGCCCAGAGTTTCGGCGTGAGATTGCCGTCAGGCGGCGGCCCAAGCTCCACGAAAAGCTCGATTACGCCATCTTCGGGACACGAGACGATGGAGTAAGGGCGCGGATCAACGATGCCGCCCTTCCCGTCATCGATGCCGATCGTGCAGTACTGTCCGGGAAGCCACGAGAAGGCATCCCGCGGTTCGGTCTTGAGCACGAACGTCGCAAGATCCGGCGTGTGGTCGATACGCCGCATAATGTAGGCGAAAAGAAGTTCTCGTCCCACGCTTCCTCCGTTCGGATTTGTTCTCAATGTACGCCGCGACCATAGCACACGAACCAACAAAGACAAGGCCGCCCGTTAGGGGCGGCCGTGTATTTCTTCTCTAAGGAACGAAGGGCACTGCGAGATCGTTGAACCGCGCGACGTTCACCACGACTTCGCCGACGTCGATGTACTGTACTGTGACGGTGTCGCCGGGCTTCACGAAGGGCAGCTCCACACTCACGTTGCGGGCTGCGCGGAACACGTGCGCCGCGTCTTCGTTCAGCCAAATGAGGTAGAACGTATTGCCCTCCTCGATCTGTTGCACGACTTCGCGTACGGTCCCGCTCGTCTCTTCAACGGCGCGCTTCTCGCTCGGCGCATCGGTGCTGGACTGATGCGCGAGGACGGTGAGGTACTGCGCGAACGCGGCTTCCTTCGTCTTTGCGAAGACCACGTTGCTCCCGTTCACGTCCCTTGCCGGAAGAAGGCCGATGCCCTGGAATGGTTCGCCGGGCGTATCGTCGCCATCATGCGCCGGAGTGATGTAGCTCACCACCCACGTCGGCTCCCCGAAAATCAGGTGCATCGAGAGGTGTCGGGGACGGAAGTTCTTAATCGTGTCCCGAGCGTTCTGGAACGTGTGGAGCACATCCTCCGGAATCGGCGTACCGGCAAGCGAGGGGAAAAGCCGCGCCTTCCCGGTCCTCCCGTTCACCAGCATCACGCCGGTGATGGAGTTGTCGTCGTTGAGGGAGGAAATGACCACCTGCCAATCCGGATGCCCGCCTTTCGTGTAGACGAGCACGGGATCGCCGACGACCTGGAAACGGTTGGCTTTGGTGCGGCCGATGAGCTTCCAGTTGCTGTCGGCGTAGTTGCCCCACCAGTTCACCATGTCGCGCACCGTGTGCGCCGAGTAGACGCGGTCGATCCATGCGGGGGTCTCGTCGAGGCCGTAGCGTACCGCCTCGCCGGTCGCCGGATCCACCACGATCATGGCAAACGGCACATTCCCCTGGGTGCCGACCTGCGGCTTATTGAGCGACGCGGTGTACCACGGCCGCCATTCATCGTCGATCTCGA
>MHSZ01000021.1:19045-22522 GCA_001824745.1 Candidatus Terrybacteria bacterium RIFCSPLOWO2_01_FULL_58_14
TGTAGCCGGGAACCACTTGGCCCGTTTGCATCCACACGCGCCAGCCGGCGAACTCAAGGTCTGCGATCCAGTAGAGATGATCGCGGACTGATTGCAGTACCGGCTCCCCCACCTCGTACACCGAGCCGAGGTTGCGGCCACTCTCGTCGGATCCGCTTGCAATCACCTGGCTCGCCTTGAAAATCGCCGTATCCTCCGGCACGAGCACCATATGGTTCGTGTCCGTGTCCGGATAGGCATCCGCTGGCTGCTCCTCGACGACGAGGAGCGAGGCAAGGTGCGTGGCGGCTCCTTGGTTGACCACGTGGGTCTTGCAGCCCCAGAAGATCGCCATAGAGAGCATCACGAGCGGCACGAGTACGAGTCCCGTGCCAAGGCTGAGCCGCCTATCCCCTACGTTCGAGAGGATGAGGTCGCCCAAGGCGAACACGGCCCAGGCCGCAAACAGCGGCAAGAGGATCCAGATGTACCCTCCCAACGGCCCGACAAGGATAGGACGCGCGCCGTACAGCACCGCCCAGACCAGGAGCCAGTTGATGAGCGTCGAGATGACAACGCAGATGGCAAGTGCGGTCGCGTCCACTTTGTGGAAACGCGTCCGCAAGAGGTTCACGCCGGCAACGAGCAGGGTGACAAGGAGTGCTGTGACGAATGCTTGCGATGCGAAGAACACGATGTCCTACCTCCTTCTTTCGTTCAGTAACTTCCGGTGAGTGCGGGATTTGGCGCGATGTCGGAGCCCACGCCAAGATCTGCTGGTCCGAAGGATAACGCCGCAAGCGGCGCGCTCCAGATCTCCCCCGTCTGGTCAACGCAATAGGCAAATCCCAGCTGCGTCTGAAAGACGAAGGGTTGCGTCGCATTGAGCGTAAAGCGGTTCCCGCGATTGTCGCGGATCGTTACGCTCGTCCCCGAGACCGCCACGCCGGTGATCTCAGGAGGCCGACTCACGGTCCACGGTGGAGCCGGAACGAAATCCGCAGTACCCGCCGCGTACGCGACGTTTCCATCTCCCCGCAGGAACGCGAGGTTGCGCACGCCGGAATGCATTCGCAGCGCTGCGACCTCATTGGCAGAAAGCCAAGGGCCGTACTGCTCCAAGAACCGATCGACGTCGGTGCGAAGGTCAGGCGTCTCCAACGTGAGCGGCGGCGATTTTTGTGGCCGTGTCGCATCTCCCAGCGGGAAGACCGGCTGGATCAGCACGTGGATCGCGAAAAGGCCGATCCCAAAACCGAGGAGACCGGCACCGATTGCGATCGCCACGCGCTTCATGTAGCCCGTCAACACGTTCTCTTTATTCACGGAACGCTCCTTTCTCTTCGTTCCCATCTTCACTTCCCAAAGTGCCGTGAGATTTATAACATTTTTATACCCACGTGTCAAGAAAGCGCCCGTCGGGGTGCTTCACCCTTTCTCTCCTTGGAGATCGCTGACGAAAACTTCTTCGCTACGCTCTCCGTATGAAATATCGGTAAAGAGGAAACGCGAATAGCAGCGCGAGCGCTCCCTTCTGCCAAAATCCTTGTGTGCTCATTTCGTATAGCCAGGACAAAGCAGCGAACAGCACCCCGAACGAAGAGAGAAAAATCCAAACGTGTTTATTCATAAATCCTGTTGTCACGCGGCCCCTAGTCGTCTGTCCAAAATGACGTGGGGCCTCGCCTCTCCGCTATTCCCACCAGAAGATTTCGCCGAGCACCAGAAAGGCAAGTAGTATCGGGAAGACGGACAACGGGAGCCAAAGCAACGCCCACCGCTCGTGCCTGACCCTTGCGATAACCGCCAGCGCGAACGCCGCAAGCGCCGCCAGCAAACCGCCGAGCAGCGAGACCATGCCGAGGAACCCGACCAAGTTGTCCTCGATTGCGCCGGATCCCCCGATGGCATACGCGACGGCGAATATCGCAAACGACGCCGCAATCGCGACTACGACGACTGCCGCAAGTCCGACTGCCCACCGGGCAAGACGGCCATGCGCATGAACAGGGCGCACCGAAATGGGAGTGTAATCTGGAACGGAAGCGACTGTCATCGAAGTCACCCGTTCAACGCAATGCGGCGAGCAGGGGAGAAAAATATAGAAGCGTGCCGAAAGCAAATTCGGTAATCGGATAGAGAGGAGAGATGCGTTGCTTGCAGCAGCGCGTCCTGCCTCGCAGCCGTAGATAATTTATCATAGGCAGGGTGGAATCGGCCAACGATATTCGTTGCCCGCAACTGTCGCAATAACACGTCACAAGTCGCAGAAGATATTTTCGTTTTCGTATGCGCCAAAGGAGAGTACTCGTGCTTCCTACGAGTATCACGCATCCATACCATACGAGTATTGCTGCGAGCATATATTCGTGCACCATTGTATCGCCAGTTGGAACCGCCTTATCGAATCCCTACAAGCGTGGCAGGCGGTGGCACAGATAACGTTTTCGCCATCCCATTAGACCCAATCGGCTGTCTCGATCGCGTTCTGTAAAACCGAATCGTCTGTGCCTTCGATTTCAACACGGTCTTTCCCCACCACTGATCGAACGCGAGTAATGAACTCGTCGGCGAACGACGGGGTGAGCATTGAAATCCCCTCGAAGTTCAACACAACGACTGCACCATCTGGCATAGCAAGCAACTTCGGCTCGACAGACAAAAAGTCCGCGTCCGCCTTTTTCCGGTCGCTGAGAAACGTTCCGAAATCGACCATGTTGATACGCAGGCCTACCATACAACCTCCCCCTTATAGAATAACTCAAGTTCAGCAATCGTGCCGAGAACCGAAGAAACCAAAAATGATTGGCGCGCTGGGCCGCCGACTACAACAAGACCGTCATACGATTGTATGCGAAGCCGTCCCTCGAATGTGGGCAGGTGCTTCTGCACGAAGAGCAGCCCCTTCCCTCGCTTCTCGCGGACGCGCCCCGTAATGCCTGACAATCCAAGCGTCACCGCATCGATTTGGCTCATGACGTCGGGCTTTGCGGGGCGGATGGATTCCATGAACCCAACTCCTGTATCCGCCACAACGAGATTGATTCGATTCATTGATGGATAGGCCTGTCCAAGAATGAAGCATCCGGGGAGGCGCGGATCGGGCCACCGCCAATAGTTATGATCGAAGCAGTTATTGCCTAACTCGATAAGCAGTTGACCCGCGGCACGAGCGACATCTCTTTCAAGACCAAAGGCCTCCAACATACGCAGCAATCTCGGTTGTCGACCCCGGAACTCATCGCTCACTGAACACCTTACGATCTCATGCACTCGAGGATTGTTCAACTCTGGTCCTGCATATTTATCGAGTTCTTGCGCTGCAGAAGCGAAGCCAATCTCACGGAAGATCTCGTGAAGGTGCATGCGCCGCAAGTACGAACGCGTGCTGTCCGCCGATGGGAGAATGAGCCGCCCCGTCCCCGCTCGCTGAAGTTCTCTACACTTCAGAATAATGGCCGCGATGTCTCTCGGGGTGAGAAACGTTTCCGCCCGAAG
>MHSZ01000022.1:0-4586 GCA_001824745.1 Candidatus Terrybacteria bacterium RIFCSPLOWO2_01_FULL_58_14
CTCTGCCCATCGATGCGCTTCCGGTGCTAAAGCCGGAGCGAGCAATGCAAGCGGCGTACGCTGTGCTACGCGTTGATACCCCAGGAGGCGCCCAACCTCTTCCACGAAATCTTCCTCGCGCTCAAGGTCGAAACGCACACTTGGAGGCGTGACGATCCACCATCCGCGACCATTCGCCCCCCGTCCTTTTTTCGTTGCGATCGCGCAACCGATTGCCTCAAGCGCCGACCGGGCTTCTGTCTCCGAAACGGACACGCCGAGGAGTTCCCGGATTCGCTCCGGATGGAACGGGGCGCGTCGCTCCGATACTTTAGCGCTCCCCACGGTCACAGCGCCTTGGGCAATGCGGCCGCCCCCCATCGTTGCGATGAACGCCGCTGCGCGTTCGAGGGCCGGCACGACACTCTCCGGAGAGCGCCGAACCTCGAACCGCCGCGAGGCGTCGGTCGCAATACCGAAACGCCGAGAGGCGCGATAGATATATTCCGGCGCAAACAAAGCGGCCTCAAGCGCCACCGAAACGGTCTTTACACCGATCGAGGCGTCTTCTCCTCCTTTCATACCGGCGATGGCGAGTGCGCGTCTTTCATCCGCGATGACCGTCACCGAAGAGTCCAGGATTCGGGCTTCGCCGTCGAGCGTCACGATCTTCTCGCGCAATCTGGCTTTCCGCACGATAAGGTGTTTGCGTAAAGCCCCCCGACGCTCGGGAGCGATCGCGTCCAGATCAAATGCATGAAGCGGCTGCCCGGTCTCCAGCATTACGTAGTTGGTCGCATCGACAATATTATTGATGGGCTCAAGGCCGAGAACGCGAAGCCGGCGCTGAAGCCAAGCTGGCGATGGACCCACGCGCACGCCGGTCACGACTCTCGCGCCGTAAAACGCACACCGGCGGCGATCCTTCACGGTCACCCGCAGTATATCGCCCACGCGGCCGCCCAGGCGCTCCGAGAGCCGCACCTGCGGGAAACGCAGCGAAGCGTTTTTTCGTCCTCGTTGCTGTACTAAGAGAATCGCGCGAAGCTCCCGTGCGAGGCCGTGGTGGGAAGAGGCGTCGGCCATCCGATTCGGTAAAATATCGACATCCAGCACCCAATCGCCTGCTTCGCGGCGAAGATCGCCGACCTCGAAGGCGTGCAGCGTTAGGAGCGCTGCCGTTTCCTTTGGCGGCGGCAACATCGGCAAGAGCTCTTTTAGCCAAGCGTAGGAGAATTTCATTTGAATTGAGAGAGGAAACGCAAATCGCCTTGCCGGAAAAGACGAATGTCGGGAATGCGATATTTGAGCATCGCAAGGCGATCGATGCCGAAACCGAACGCGAAACCCTGGACCTCTTTGGAATGAAATTTCAGCGCCTCGAAGACCTTCGGATGCACCATGCCAGCCCCCCCCATTTCAAGCCATCCGCTCTCTTTGCATACGCCGCAAGGGCTATCGGCCAGCTTCCCGCTGCCGCCGCAGATAATGCAGGAAAGGTCGACTTCGATGGAGGGCTCGGTAAACGGAAAATAGGAAGGCCGTACGCGCAACGCCACCGTCTTGCGGAAGAATTGCTCGAAAAAACTCGTGAGAACCGAAAGAAGCGTCTCAAGCGTCACGGGCGAGAAGGTGTTCCGGCGATCAACCATGAGGCCCTCGATCTGCCAAAACTGCATATTGTGTGAGGCGTCGCTCGCCTCGTATCGATACACCTGCCCGGGAGCAATGATGCGAAACGGCGGCTGATGCGTTTCCATATAACGAATCTGCACGGGACTCGTATGGGTTCGCAAGAGTAATTTGGATTTTGGATTTGGGATTTTGGATTTCACCCAAAAAGTGTTCCATAAATCGCGCGCGGGGTGATCATCAGGAATATTGAGCGCATCGAAGTTGTGCCAGGCGTCCTCGACTTCGGGACCACTGGCAACGGAAAATCCCATCGACGAGAAAATGCGCTCCGCTTCTCGCCGTACCAGTGTGAGGGGATGCAACGTGCCGCGATGTACTTGGGGAGCAGCGATCGTCACGTCGAGCCGCTCGTGCCGCAATACGTGCTCCTCTTCTTCGCGGCGCAGCGTTTCAAGACGCGCCTGGGATGCGGCTTCGACGCGCGCGATCGCCTGGTGAAGCGCTTTTCCTTTTCGCGCGCGCCCTGCCGAAGGAAGCGACCCGATGTGCCGCAACTGCTGCCGCAAGAGACCCTGCCGGCCGAGGTACTCGCGCCACACCGCTTCAGCCCCCTTCGCATCGCGCGTCTCTTTCAGCGCGCGGAGTGCTGCCGCCACTATTTTCGTTGGTTCTCGAAAAGCCATAGTTTTCAGATCATCTCACGAAACGCGCCGCTTCCGCGTAAAGGCGACCTCGGTAAAAAATGCCGCCGCGACGAGCGCCGCCATTGTTCCGAGGTTGAGCCACCCTGCTCTCTGAAGCAACAAGCTTGCCGCAACCAAGGCGGCGACAAACGCTCCTTGGCGTAATGCATCAGGAAAAAAATATATAAGAGGTCGTCTCGCCCGGCCGACGTTTCCGCGCAGAAAAAGGAAAATCCACGCAAAAACCCCGGCGAGCGCCACGAATGTGCTCAAATAAAAAACGCCTAGGGTCCAGGTGTCGGCAAACGCCGGATCAACGAACCAGAGCATCGCCAGGAGGGCCGAGGACGCCATGAGGGTCATGCACCCCAGGGCGGCCAACGCGAAACGAGACCCCTCCATGTCTTTCTATTATAGCGTATTCGACGCGCCCGCTCAAAGGCCTTTCATGTGAGAATCCCTTGCCGGATAAGGAGAAACGTGCAAGGATGACCGCACGAGCATCTTAAAAAAGGGGGCTGGCGATGCCGTCAGATACCCGGCACTTTGCCGCTGCGCGGCGCGCGAGTAGGCGCTCGACATGCGTGCGAGGCAACAAGACCGGCGCCGTCATCGTTCATCGCGGCCGCCTCATTGGACGAGGCGCCTCGGTGTGCTCGCCGAATGGCGAGGCCTACGGCGAACCGATAGTTTCGTGTCCGAGGAAAGCAGCGGGTGCGGGAACGGGCGAACGCTACGAACTCTGCAGCCCGATTCATGCGGAAGAGGCGGCGATCATCGCAGCGCTCAAGACCCTCGCCGCAAAAGCAGCATCCTCAGATCTCCGCGGAGCCATCCTCTACCTCACCGGCCACTACTATGCGTGCTGGCGATGCGCGGCTCTCCTCCGCTTCGTCGGCATTACCGATATTCGCATCGACCCCGAAACGGCGCTCACCAACCCCGACTGTCATCATCGTCCTCCGGAATCATAAATGCCCCGT
Organism: Candidatus Terrybacteria bacterium RIFCSPLOWO2_01_FULL_58_14; assembly: GCA_001824745.1. GTDB lineage: Bacteria > Patescibacteriota > Minisyncoccia > Terrybacterales > 2-01-FULL-58-14 > 2-01-FULL-58-14. The sequence continues at coordinate 3,281 of MHSZ01000022.1, forward strand.
GCAGCATGCGCGGGGCTTCTCTGTGTTCATCGCGTACCCGCTATTCCCCGAATCGCACCGGTACGACGAGGGCATCGGCGTGTTCCGGCAAGCCCGAAGGGTTATCTTTTTCGAGAATGAGGCGCCCCCGCCCCGATATCGGTTGCGCAAATACAAACTCGCTTCGAAACGGCACAAATTCTTCCGTCATCCATTCGTCTTCTGCTTGCGCGTAATGCTGCGCGAACACGGTTCCCTCTTCGTCTTCCAGTCGAACGGGGAAACTTGCCTCAAAAAACCAAAATCCGCGCGCCTCCCCTTCCAACACCAACGGGCTCGTCACAATGTCATTGGGCCGCGGCAACGTAAGGCGAATAAGATCTTCCTTTTCCAGCGAGTTGCCGATATCTTCGACGAACATCCGGCCGTCCGGCGTCCTGCACTGTAGCGGGTAACTCACCGCCACCGGGTATCCCGCGGCAGCGCATTCTTCAAAACTTTCTATCAAAGGCGCATCATCAACAGGCGTGCGTCCATACAAAAATACCGCGGCGGCCGTCAACGCCACGACTACGCTCATTGCAAGTAAAAGAAAAAATCCCCGCTGCATGCCCGACACGCGACCCATCTAAAAATGCCTCATTTATACCCAAGCGTAATCTTCTTCCAATGAACGTATCGGTCCGTGCCCCCTGTTCGAGTCGCGGTTATCTTGATCTCATTGAGCCCTTCGATGGATACAATTTCCGCCTTTGATTCAATATCCGAGTTGGTGGCAACGCCGGTAACGAGATCAATCGAAGAACCGCTAGGCGTTGTTCCTGTCGCGCTCCAAGTATAACAAAGAGGGCTAGCGGTGCAGTGTGTGAAGATATTAGAAATGGTTTTTAGTTTTGCGGATTCCTTGAATTTTATCGTCACAACGACCGGAGCATCGGCATAGTTGATCAATCCATGCTCGCTGTCATTATCACTAAAAAAACCGTCGGGAAAGTTGGAAAGGCCGATGCGTTGCGCATCCGAAGTAACGGAGGAAATTCGAGAATCCGCAATTCCCGTATCGGGTTGCGCCGACCGATCTCCTTCTTGCTCACTATATTGTTTACTGTGATCGGGAAAAGAATTTTGGTACTCGTCCGTGACAGTCTGTTCTTCGTCCTGCGGAGTTCTGGAAATGTTCACCAGAGAAAAACCGTAGACAGTGACGGCCGCCGCCAGGGCCAAGAGAACCCCGGTGATGAAATATCGATCGTTCATTTCGCTTCTTGATGAGATTCTCCGTCCCTCCTGGAGTGCGGCCGCAGAGGATACGAGAACCTTCCTTCAG
>MHSZ01000022.1:4597-5947 GCA_001824745.1 Candidatus Terrybacteria bacterium RIFCSPLOWO2_01_FULL_58_14
CGGATCGCCTCACTTTTGGGGGTTGCCCCGTCTCCCCCGTTCGCCTCGATAAGATCCCCGCGCCGTACGACGAGCGAGCCGCCTGGATAACGAAGGTGTACCTCGAGCGCCCCTTCAGGGAGTTCGACCTCAAGATATTGGACGTCTTGCTTCGCCTCACGCACAATCCCCTCCTTCAGACGCGTGCGCTCTGTCCAAGCCGCCATCACTTCCCACGGATCCGGTCTCTCGTGTACTGGAGAATCCTCCGACATAGTACCGCTACTATGGCCCCTTCGAATGCCGCTTACAAGAGCGGCGGTCTTATTTCAAGAAGGGGTTTCCGTAAAGCACGATGGCGAAAACGGCGTGGAGGAGGACGGAGAGAAGGAAAAAGTACCACCACCAACAATGCGTCCGATAAAGCTTCTGATACCACTTAGCACCCCAGAATGGCTTCAGCCACCGCATGCCGGGAAAACATCGGCACGTGATGAAGACGATCCCAAGACCCAGGAGGTTGGAGATCCCGAGCAGATACACGAGTTTTCCCATGAGGGCAGGATCGTTCAAAAATGCCATACCGATAGTATACCCCAATCTGTCGGTCCAGGAGACGACCGCCGCTTATTCTTCCGCGGCGATGATCTCGCGAGCGGCGTTGAGGCCGCAAATGCCCATCACGCCGCCGCCGGGATGCGTCCCCGCGCCGCAAAGATACAGCCCCTCCACGGGCGTACGGTATCCGGCCATGCCGGAAAGCGGCCTCAGTGAGAAGAGTTGAGAAAGGTTCATCGCTCCATGGAAAATATTTCCCTCCGTGAGCCCAAACCCGCGTTCAAGATCAAGGGGACTGAGTATTTCCACGTTTTCGATAATGCTGTCAATATTTTCGATGTAATCCCTCATGGCTGGCACGATATGATTATGAAAATACGTTTCTTTGAAGGAATCCCAGGAACCGGGAGTAAGGTGGTACGGAGTAAACTGCACGAAGATATTCATGAGATGTTTTCCGCGCGGAGCAACGGTATCGTCCAAAACGCTGGGGATCGTAATCTCTAAAATCGGTTTCGCGGATGCGCTCCCTGATCTCGCCTCTTGAAGGGCGCGGAGGATGTAGCGCGTGCTGGGAGAAATATGAATGGTGCCGCGGTGCTGTGGGCCGGGGCTCGTTCCGGGCAAACATCGGAAGCTCGGAAGACCCGAGAGGGAAATGTTCACCTTCATAGCGGCGCTCGAAAAATCGAGCTTGCGGATACGCCTCTTCAGCGAATCAAGGGCGTCAACATCTGGCAGGAGTTTCAGAAAAGTGCGCTTGGGGTCCACTCCGGATATCACAAGGTCTGCGGGTATCCGCGATCCATTCTC
>MHSZ01000022.1:6069-6840 GCA_001824745.1 Candidatus Terrybacteria bacterium RIFCSPLOWO2_01_FULL_58_14
CGTGATGGAGCAATACGTAGCCGCTCGGACGCACGGCACCAATCAAGGCGTCCGTGAGCAACGTTGCCTTCAACGCGTCAGATTCGAACCAATGGTTGAGGTACGAGAAGGGGCTCGTAAGCATCAACCGCGTAAAACGCGCCAGTGTCGCGGGGCGAGTGCGCGCCGCGTGCCGCATGAGCGCAAACAGTGCCGAAACATCGCTGCCGCTTCTCGGAGGGATATTGGGCGGCGTCATCATGAGCGTGGGGGCAATGAACGCAGATACCTCTTCCAGCGCGCGCTCATACCGCGGGTATGCTTCGGCGTCTCTTTGTGAGAACTTTGCGATTTCCCGTTGATTCATATCGCGATCCGGACCGAGCATCAGATATCGCCCGTCCGGAAGCGGGGTGAACGAAGAGGGATTGCGCCTGATGATTTCGTATCCATGGAACGAGAGGTCAAGATCTTTGACGATTTGCGGTGAAAATAAGCTGTTCACATAAGAAGCGGAGGACACCTTGAATCCAGGAAACGTTTCTTCGTCGGTAACGCAACATCCGCCGATCCTCTTGTTTTTTTCCAAAACCACAACGTCAAAGTCCGCGCGCGCCAAATAACATGCGGCGACCAGAGCATTGTGCCCGGCCCCAATAAGAAGTGCCTTTTTCTTCTTCATGCCGCACTCACTTATCGAGCTCGAACACTTTCTTGATTCCGCGCCGACCGGAAGCCAACCGAAGACGGCTTACGGAAACCCCCAGTGCGTCGGCGAGCGCTCGCGCGATC
>MHSZ01000022.1:6895-9735 GCA_001824745.1 Candidatus Terrybacteria bacterium RIFCSPLOWO2_01_FULL_58_14
CTCACGCGCGGGCTCGCGCACCGCGATGGAAAACGTGGAGGCGTCGAGCCGCCCCACCCGTTCTCGCCTCGCACCGGCTTTCGCATAGACGAGAATCCTCGCCATCGTACCAAGACCACCGGGCCGCCTTTTCGGGCGGCCCGGTTCGGTTACTCCTCAATGCGCACGGTCGCAATCTTCTCGCCCTGCGCGACGCGCAACACGACATCCATGCCGGAGATCACGTCGCCGAACACGGTGTGGAGGCCGTTTAAGTGCGGCTGCGGGCTCTCGGTCACGATAAAAAACTGGCTGCCGTTCGTATTGGGGCCGGAGTTGGCCATGGCGATGACGCCGATATCCATCGGCAAAGATGCAAGATCATCGCGATAAAGATATCCGCGCTCCTCGTTTGCCGCAATTGCTTCTTCGGTCAAGCCGAGCGCTTGGGGATTGATCTCGTCCTCAAAGGTATAGCCGGGGCCCCCTGAGCCGTCGTTGGAAGGATCATCGTCTTTGGACAACGGGTCGCCCGCCTGAATCACAAACCCGGGCACGACCCGATGGAACGTCACCCCGTCGTAGAAGCCCTCTTGCGTAAGCTGTATGAAGTTCTCCACGGTCTTTGGCGCGACGTCCGGGTAGAGCGCCAGCACAATATCTCCCGCAGCCGTAACGATCCTTGCCTTCACGAAGTTCTCGTATCTCGGTGTTTTCTCGGAGGAGTCGGGTGCTTCGGCTTGCTCCGGTTCGTCGTTTTGGGACGAGGGTGCGGGCGGAGGAATAGCCACCAATAAAATGACAATAACGGCAAGGACGATCCCCGCGCCAATGAGAAGTTTCCGCATAAGAACAAAAATGAGAATCGCGCAATCGCCGGCAAGGCCGGTTTCCTTGAGAGTTTACAACGCGGTAAACCAAAATCCAAGCATGCCGTGGGCTCCGTTCCACACCTCATCGTTCGGGTTGGAGTACGTGGCGGAAATCGAAAGGACATCGCCCGCCTGCACCGTAAGATTTTCCGGGTACTGCAGCGGCAACTCCCACGTCCAAGGATCCGGTCCGACATATCGGGGAACAAACTCCGCGACTGGATCGCCGTTGAGCAACGCCGTCACTTTCTCGCCGCCTTCCCAAGGATGCAAATGCGCTCCCCAAACGACGACCCGCCCGTCGCGGGCGAAGACATACCGCGAAGGATCCCCGGCAACGGCATCAGCACCGCTCCGTTCGTAATGCTGTGTCGCCGGAGGAACGGTGAAGGCCGGGACCGCGCCTTGAGCACCTGCACAGAGATTATCTTCGATGTGAAGCCGAACGAACTCCAGCGGCGTGCGCGCGGCGGCACTGCCGGGAACCGTCTCCATGACCACGCTGGCAGAAAAATCCTCGTACGTTCCTCCGGGCCCGAATGGCGGCAGCGGGTTGTGGAAGAACGCGGAAAACTGCAGCGGCGTGCCCTTCGGCAAAAACATTCCGTAGGGCTCGGGGAATACCACCGGTTCGGTGACCGGAAGCGCCGTTGCGAAAAGCTCGTCGCGATACTGCGGACAAACGGGGCCTGCTTCATCCGGACGTATGAGTCCTGCATGGCACAGGATTTTCTCTGGGGCATTATTCACGATCACGCGGAAACTCTTCACCCATAAGTCCTGCTGCGCGGTCGCAACCTCGGAATCAGCAGGACGCCCGTGCAGAAACACCAAGGCCTTGGCCGGATCTTCCTGTGCAAGCGCTTCGTCAGGATCGGTCGGATCGTATTCGTGGATATGCGGCGTGAGAAGCGGCACGTGCGCGCTCTCCAGCGCCCATTCCTCCGCTGTCGGCGATGCGTCGCGGAAGGGAATGCTCTCGGGCGCGGGAAAACGGCCGAGCAGCAAGACCAGGGCGATGCCGAGTATAGCGCTGCCAAGCAAAAAAATAAGCGATCGTTTCATATTGCGGACTTCGCGTTCAGTTTAGCGGGCAGTGAACCAAAATCCAAGCATGCCCATAGCACCGCGCACGCTTCGCTCTGCGGGGTTGCCATAGGTTGCGGCAATCGAGAGGACATCGTCGGCTCTCACCGCAAGGTTCTCGGGCTGTTGAATCGGCAGCGTCCAGCTCCACGGTTCCGCGCCGACTCGATACGGGAGAAACTCCGCGACCGAATCGCCATTGAGAAACGCCGCCACCTTCTCGCCCCCCTCCCACGAATGAATGTGCGCTCCCATGAGCACGATCGTTCCTTCGTGCGCGAACCTGTAACGGGCAGGGTCTTGTGCGCGAGAGTTATCGGCGCCTCGCTCGAAATGCTCCGCGCGAGGCGGCACAACGAAGGTGCCGATCGCATCCGCACAGGGCTCGTCGTCAATGTGAAGACGAACATACTCCAGCGGCGCGCGCGAAACACTCTCCGCAGGAATCCCTTCTATGGTCACGCTCGCGGAAACGTTCTCATACGTGCCTCCGGGGCCGAATGGCGGCAATGGGTTATGGAACATGGCGTAAAGCTGCAGCGGCGTGCCCTTTGCCACAAAAACGCCGTAGGGTTCGGGAAACATGATCGGCTCCTCCACGGGCGGCGCCATGCCGAGGAGTTCCTTGCGATATTGAGGGCAGACGGGATTTGCTTCATCCATGCGCGTAATGCCGGCGTGGTGCAAGGTTATTCCCGGCGCGTTGTGAATCGCCAGACGATAACCGGTCACCCACAAATCCTGCGGCGCAACCGTAATCTCGGAAAACGCCTCCACGCCGTGGGTGAAGATCGCCGCTTCCGAGGAACCGCCGCCGTCTGCAGTTTCTTCGTAGCGCGGATCGTACTCGTGCAAGTGCGGCGTGAGAAGCGGGATGCGCTCTGTGGTCACCGTCCATGCAGC
>MHSZ01000022.1:9753-11597 GCA_001824745.1 Candidatus Terrybacteria bacterium RIFCSPLOWO2_01_FULL_58_14
TTCTTTGACGAATGCGGGGGCAACGCCAGAAAAGCGCGGCAGCCACAGCGCACCCGCGCCAATCCCTGCAACCGCCACAATGAGCGCCAATCGCCTCATGCTATCTTTTCGCAACGCGCTACCCTTCTTTGGGTATGCCGAAGAACTCTTCGCTGATGCCGTACCACAGAAGCAGCCAGAAGAGCCCGAACAGAAGACCCGCGGCGATATCGGAGAACCAATGCGCCGACAGCACCACGCGCGTGAGGGCAACAAGCGGCAACGCCGCGGCCGGGATAGCCCACAAGAATTTGCGTATCTGGTTCTCCTGCGTTGCAACATAGATCGCTCCCAGAAAGAAAATGGTCGCCATAAAGACATGCCCGCTGGGGAAACTATAGCCGCTCGCCGCAACGAACTCGATCCCGTGCGGCCGCGCGCGCGCGAAGAACTCTTTGAGCACAAAGAGCAATATGGCGCCGGTCGCCATCGATCCGAATAAGAAACTCAGCTGGCGATAACTCTTCCGTAAAAGGAGAACGAGGGAGTATACCGCAGTAGCGGTTCCGAGCGCCTTCCAGTCGCCGACCATGGTAATAATTTGCGCTCCCCGCACCACGGTATCCGTGCGCAGGGCGGAAAGCACCTGCTCGAACACCGCGTCAAATGCCACAAGGGGGTGCGCGAAGATGAGCGCGCCAATCACCACCGACGCAGCCGATGCGACGAACACGGCGCCCGCCATGGAGTCCTTCACGCGCCGTACGTCTTCGGAGAACTGCGGGTGGACGATATCTAAAAGCCGCTCGAAGATCGAGTTCACGATTTCGAGCGTCAAAATCAAAGCGATCACGAGCACTAAAATCGCGCGCTCCACGGCACTCAGGGGAAAAATCACCGCGGCGGGCAGCACGACGAGTGCCGCAAGAACCTGAATGCGGAAATTCGACTCCTTTCTCCACGTCTCGCGGATGCCCCGCCCTGCATGAATGAAACGAAAGAGCAATGCGGACTTGCCCTTGTAGTAATGCGTTTCCAGCTGCTCGCGCCGCCCCGACATCGCCTCGTATTCTAGCACTCTTCGCCATCTGTCCGGTATACAAAATATCCAAATAGAGTAAGGCCCCGCCAAACATAGCGGAGCCCTTATACTCCTTGCGGGACTAGCTAGCCCCATTCTGCTGCCGGCTTAGGAGAAGCACAGCGGAAACGAGAGTGACTCCCCCCACAGCCCAGGCAACGAGCGCGCGTGGACTGAAGCCGCCATCGAGAGCACCGAAAACGCAGGACATAACGATGCCGGCCACTCCCAGAAGCACGAAAGCCCATAGGACGAGTGTAATCCTTCGCACGAAATGCCTCCTGTCTGCAAAAGAACTGGATCCGATATAATATTATACCCCTCCTTTTCGCTTTTGTCAATGCTGATGGCTCGGATCGTGGAGCCCGCCGATGAGGCGCCGAAAGACGCTGCGACCCAGCACTTGCCGGGTCGCACGGTCTCTACGTTTATCTTTAGGTTCAAACCTCGATAACCGGCGTGGAAGCAACGGCGCCGTAGCCGCAAGGAGGACCCGGGTCGGGGACGTACGTGCCGTCGGTTGCGGTCACGACACCGGAGGCGGCGTGATAATGATCGCCACAATCTCCTTCGCTCTCCACGATCAACTGACTCACGGGCAGATACTTTCCGCCGTATTGGATGACCCGGATTTTCTGCGTTGCAGGAGGAGTAGTCGTTGCGGGTGGCTGCACCGATGTCGACGGCGTAGACGATGTCGACTGATCCACGACTCCTGCTGGCTTGTCGCTCACATCAACGCAGAGATTCTTCCCCGGTTCGCCGTTCTCGCCGTCAGGATCGC
>MHSZ01000022.1:11652-16300 GCA_001824745.1 Candidatus Terrybacteria bacterium RIFCSPLOWO2_01_FULL_58_14
CTAAAATCTCCCCGTCCTCGCCATTGTTGTCCGAGGCGCCGCCCGCTCCCGGCGTGGCTTCCGCATCTCCCCCGTCTCCGCCCCTGCCGCCAGGTCCTGTGCTGTCGCAATCGCCTCCTTCGCCGCCTTCGCCGCCAACAGCCGACGCGTCGCCGCCCCTGCCGCCGACATCGGCAGCATCAGCTGTGCTGCCCGCACCGCCAAGCGTCACCTTCGCGTCGCCGCCTTTGCCGCCCACCGCAGTACCGTCGCCGCCTCTACCGCCGTCCGAACCGCAGCCAACGCCATCGCCACCGTCTCCGGGAAGAGCAGTGGCCGAACCGCCTGCACCGCCGATGACCGAACCAATCTCCACATTCCCCACACCGGATACCGCGCCGATGGCCTTGAGCTCTTTAACATTCTTGGCACCGGCGCCGCCAACCGCCTCTGCGTCCCCGCCCGGCTCTCCCGGCCCGGGACCATCGCCGGCATACGCCGTTGCATCTCCACCAGCACCGCCATTCCCCGGATTGAGGCGAAACACGCCCTCAACGGCAATAGATCCACCGGCAAGAATCCTCAAGTTTCCCGACTCACCGCCAGGACCGCCTTCCGCGCGACCCTTCGGGTAGCAGTCCACGTCCGTCTCCGCGGAACCGCCAACGCCTCCTTCTCCGAGCGTCAATGTCACGTTATTGACGCGGACATTTCGCTGCGCCCAAAAGAGCAAGCGCCCTGCTTTGTGGCCCGCGCCGCCCTTCGCGTCACAGCCACCGATGTCATCGGTCCCCGGGTCGCCCGGCGGCACCGTCATCGTAAGATTCTCAAGCACTAAGTTCGGTGTATTCGGGAACCAGAAAAGAATCAGGGATCGCCGCGGCTGCTTTGGCTTCTGGACATCCCATGTGCCGCTGACCCGTGCCGTATCGCCTGTCGCTCCAATCGTATGGCTGGAGGCCTGGGCGGCGGGAATGCCAAAGGTTCGTAAAGAGGACTCGGCGGTCGGTAACGCCTCCGTTCCCGAATCGGAAAAGGTGCGCGCCGGCAACGCATTGCCGGAAGCGTCTCCTTCCTCTGGCAGAAGCGGGCCCACGCACACGCCCTCACACTCACCGCTCACCACCGATTCGAATAATTCGTCGAGTTTCTCTTGCGTTGTTGCGAGCTGCTCGGCGCTCTCCGCCACCTGAATACTGCCTTCCGAAGAAACCCTCGCGCTGTCCGCAAACGCAACGCCGCCCTTCACCACAATCGCAATGCCGTCTTCATCGCCCTCCACCACGCCGGATACGTCGAGATTGCCGTTCACCGTCAGCGTCGCACCGCCTTCGAATCGTACGGCCTCATCTTCGGCAATCACGTAATCGCCTTCAATCGTGGTATCAACGTCAAACACCGTGGCCGTTTCGCGTCCTGCAACGAAATACCAGATGACGGCGACCGCCGCGACCGCGACAACCCCAATGAGCAGTGGTTTATTCTTCAACATGAGAAAAAAAGATAGAAAGATACGTTGCGCACAATCTACCCCGCAACAGCGCAGACGGCAACACGCCTCCCTGTGGACAGAAAACCTAAGAGAAAACAGCCCCGTTGCCGGGACTGTCTATAGAACACCGTCCGGGAGCGATTATGGTTTCGGCCCATTCACTATGAGCTCCATGACCTCCCGAACACTCTCTGCGTCAACGCATTCGCCAACCACTTCTTCGCCAAAGGCGGCGGCAGCGGCCTTCCCGATAGCGGAATGGTGGATGCACGCGCCGTTCCACAGAATACTCTGAACGCAACGGAGACGCTGCGCCTCCTCGGGATCAAGGCCTTGGCCATCGGCGATTTGCCGAACCCCTTCGGGATTTCCCATAACGTTCCCTCCGCACCGCAGCCGCTTTCGCTGGCGGCGTTATCAACGCCAATACGCTTTCACGAAAAACCGCATGGTGTCAATAGGATACCGCTATCTTCCCGCGATGCTGTAGATGATATCGCGGGCATCGGCGATATTGCCGATAACCAGGTGAAAGGTGATGTCGAGCGGCTGACTTGAGGAGAGCGCATCGAATACGCCGGGACGCAGATAGTTCGTCACGCGCGGGATGCGATAAGTGTTCGCCGATGTACCGCGGTTATGCTGCGGGAAGTACATGGCTAATCCGAAATCCTGCTCGTTCACCCAAGCTCCCCAATATTCGTTGAGGTTGTGGAGCTCCGCGATATTCGGAAAGTCGGCAAACGACGGCGTAGTCAGCGGCGCGCGCGACCAGGGAGAAAAACCTTGATACGCCACGAAACGGTTCAACCAGGGTGCGGCAAACAATGCCGGCAGCTCATGGTCGCCCTGGCGAAACGCCCCTGGTGTTGTCGCGCGGTAGCGCACCGTGACGCGTTCGGGTATGGCAGGATCCAGAGTGTACCACGTCTCCAACACCACCTCGCTTTCCACACCCTGCGTCACTCCCCCGCCCTTATCATCCGGATTCCACTGCGCCATTGCGGTTTTCACATACATGGTCGTGCCGTCGTTCGTATAGGAGATGACGCGGCTGCCGTGATTGTGCTTGTCGCCGCCCTGTACCGGGTTCCATCCCCATGCGCCGGCGTGATCCACGTAACTTCCGTTTTGGTCGTAGAACGATGCTTGTACGAGTCGCCCGGTATCGTGCTCGTCCACGAGATTGTGTCCGGCGTGGGAAAGCTCCACCATCGCTCCTCCCCAGCTGAGATTGGCTCCCACGCGCATGACACTGTTCTCCAGGTAGGCAACACCGGAGTATCCCGCAGATACGGTCAGTGTTTTTGGCGAAGCGTGCAGCTCCGGGTTTCCTCCGCCACCGGCGTTGATGGCCCACGCGGAGACCGTATGCGCGCCCGCAGACAAGGTCGGCGGGTTCCAGGTAAACCCATGATACGCATCGGAAGCCACGCCGGCGGCCACAAGATCAGAACGTTCGTCGTCGGCAAGGAGCGTGCCCCGATGCACGCCGTCAATGTAGATATGCACTTCTACCGCTGCCGCACCCGCATCCGCATCGTAGACCCATCCCGAAACAAGTGCTGGGGTTGCAATGTCGAGCACGCCGCGGGGTAAAGCGCTCGTGATGCCAAACGTCTTTTGCGTCGGCAAGAGCGGATTGGTTCCCGCACCTGTCCCGAGCGCAGTCGAGGGGCCGATATTGATCGCGTAGGCGGCAATCGTGTGCGTGCCGGAAGAAAGACCCTCCGGCACCCACCCGAACCCGTGGTAAGGATCAGGACTGATGCCCGCGGTGACAAGGTCGCCGCGGTGTTGGTTGGCCGTCAGCGCCACGGTCGGCACGCCATCCACGTAAATGTGCACCACGACCGGCGTGATCGGCGCATCCGCGTCATATGCCCAACCGAAAATCGCGTCGGGTGCGGCATAGTCGAGGTGGCCCCTCGGCTCCACCGCCAAAGCATAATCACCCCAAACAAAAAACAGCGCCGCGGAAAAGAACACCGCGCAAACACCGTATGCAAAAGCACGAAACGCTCGCATGCGTCTATCCTAACATGCGGCAAGCGGATCGATTCATAGATGCATACTCCCGAAGTCGCCGATATTCACGCGCAAAAACGCGGCCTCTTGGAGAGGCCGCGTACGCGTATACGGAACGAGAGGACGGCAGAGATCTCAGAGTCGCTTCTTGATGAAGAGGAAAGCAAACCCGGTCGCCACGGAAATAAAACCGAAGAGCACCACGAACGCGCCGAGCATATACGCCATGATGCCAAGCTGCAGTGCGGTGCGGAGCGCCGTTGCCGTAATCCAGATATCTCGCGCCGCGTTGGGCACCATGACGGGCTCGCCGTTCTCGTCGAGGATCGGCTGGTCCGATTCGTCCAGTTTCTGCACGGTGCGGGGCATCTCGGCGAAGGTCTTGCCGCCGGTCATTCGCAAAGCGTGCTCGCGGATGATGTCTGCCTGCGCCTTGAGTGTCAGCGGTCCGCGAACCGGCTGACTGGCGATTGCCGCGTCGTCCGGCGTCACGATGTTTTCTCCCGCAATGCTCGAATAGGTATAGAAAATACTCCAACTGCCCGCAACGATCCCCCCAACGCCGACCGCAAATGCCGCGATAGCTAACGCGAGAAACAGCTTCTTGCCCATACAACTTGAGCCTACCACGGCACAGCTCTCTTGTTTCTTCGAGAAATCCACACCCTGCGCCGAGACGGCGGATCACTTCGGGGAGGGGCTCTGCCGCCGGGCTTTGCGGGAGAGCGCTGCTTCGATTACTGCGGCAAACGAATAGTAGATGATCCCCCACGCAAGCATCGTCTGCGGACGCTCCACAAACTCTCCCGAAATTTCGCCGCGCTGCCGCTGGGCTACCCACTCAACAGGAGCGTACTGGTCGAACGTCTCGGGAAACGGGAAAAGGCGAACCAAAAGCTCCGGACCAAGGACCACAAAAACAATAAAGACCGAACCGAGCAGAAGCGGAATCGAATACGTAACAACGGATCGGTCGGGTGCCGCCCGCCGTCCGATCATCTTGGAAAAGGTGCTCCCGAGAAATATGAGCGGGAGGTAGACGTTTCCGAAAAGCGCCCAACCAAAAGCCAGCGCGAAAACCGATACCGCAAAAAAGCCGACGGCGCTGCTGAGTATGTCTCCCACGCGCTTGAACCGGGAACCGGCAAT
>MHSZ01000023.1:103-3367 GCA_001824745.1 Candidatus Terrybacteria bacterium RIFCSPLOWO2_01_FULL_58_14
GGACCATCTGCTTGATCAAGCCCCCCGCAAACGGCATCCGCGCTGCCCATTGGCGGCTAAGGTGCGTAAGATACCCGTCGGACTTTGCGAAGTCCTCGCCGGATATCACTGCACCCTGCGCGACGATTCCGCGCAAAAGCGTCGGCCTTCTGCCGCCAACCATGAGCACGATCGTTCCGCCCAACGAGTTCCCGACAAGCACCGGCTTGTCGAGTCCAAGCGCGTCGAGGAACGCCTCCACGACGTCCGCGCATCGTGCCACCGTCAACTCCTGCTTGAGCGCCGGGGACTTCCCGAAACCCGGCAGGTCGAGGGCGATGAGGCGGCCCGCGCCGGCAAGGCACGGAAACACTTTCTCGGCCCACATCGCAGATGAGCTTGCGAGCCCATGCACGAAAACGATCGGATCCCCTCTCCCCTGTTCGAGGAAAGCGATCCGCGTTTCACCCGGTTCACCCGGGAGCTGAAGCGACAGTATTCGCTCCACAACAGCTCACCTCCTTTTCAGGGTACTGACCGTACCGTATCACGAACGGCTTTTCGTCAAAACCATTATACCACAGAAAAACGTTTTGGCAATACCCTTACCAGCGGCGGAGGACGATAGGAAACCCTTCGGCTCCGCTCAGGGTGCTCCCTGTCCCGATTGCGATCGGGAAATCTCGCAACCGCGTCCGCACAGGGTAATCCCGCCGCGGGCGGGATGCTCAATTCGGCTCGCTGCTCGCTTCCGCTCGCAGGCCGAATTGGCAAAGAATCACCCCGCCTTCGGCGGGGTGATGATGTTGATGTGATGGGCGGTTAAGAGGTCCGGGAGACCGCTTCCTCGTCCGCGCCGGCAAGGGCAATAGCGACGACCCGGAGCGCGACGCTCACCATGATCGCCCACACCGCTCCGACCACCGCGATGAGGAGCCAGACGTTAAGTCCGGGAATCTGCACCCCGGCGGTAGAATGATAAAGCTGGTGCGTAGTGTCGACCACGCTGAGCGTTACCGTCTTCTCTTCGGGCGCGCTGGCGCCAGGGGTCAGGTATTCGATCCGCAACTGGTGCTCGCCTGCGCCGCGAGGCTGATAGCTGAAAGGCGCGACACCGTACTCATCGGTGATGGCCTTCCCCAGAAACACTTCCCCATTGACGCCGGCAAACGACTCGGCCATGTAGAACGTCACGCTCGTCCCAGCGATGGGCTTGCCGCCATCCGTAGCGTGCAGGACGGCCTCGATGTTGAACGAATCTCCCACTGTGAGCTTCGAGGACGCCACGATGTCCAGCTTCGTATGGGAAGCATCCGCGCTGCCGGCAAAAGCGAACGCAATCCCTTCGAATATGGCAAAAACAAGCAGAACCCTGATGCCTACCGACTTCATCAACATCCTCCTCTTTTTCAGAGTACTAAGAGTACTATCCGAATCTTACCATCGACATCCTACCGAATAAATCATTAAGCAACAGTTTTTCTCTTTTACAAACCACGCGCCTTCACTGATCGGGCCGGCGAAGAACTAAGTTTGCGCGGGCGAGATTGGCAAGAACTCACCCCCGCGTTGGCGGGGGTGAAAGGTTACGGCGTTGTGGTGATGTTAGCCCCGGAGGAGCGCCAGGAGGTCCTGGACGCTGCCGGCTTCGCGGTCGGCTCGCGCGGCCTTGGCTTCGAGGGTGTCGATCGTGCGTTGGCCCGCTGCTCGCGCGTCCGAAACGCTGCGGCGGCCGCGCATTTCGACGACATCGAGCTGCCGCTGAAGGGCCGCGACGCGAGTGCGGGTGATCGCTCGCTCGTCGGAGATGCGCTGGTCCGTGGCCTGGCGCGTCTTGCCGGCACTCTGCCGGGCGCGAGAGGCGTTCGCCTGGCTCTTCGCGACCGCGGCTTTGCCTTCCTGCACGGCGGTGACGGGAGTGCCGAGCGCCTCGGTGACGACGAGGATCGTGCCCAGGGTCTGGGCGTTCGGCTCAATGCCGCGTCTCGTCAGGCCTTGGACGGTCTTCCGAAGGGCGGTGAGATCGAACTTCTTGGACATACCGTGTTCCTCCTTTTCTTCTTCCGGATATGGGCGGGATCTTCAGTTTTCGAGGTGCCGCTTTCGAAAAGAAGCGGAGCTAATCCATGCCTCCCCTCCTTGTTTTTGCTACGCTTGGAGCAATATAGCAGAACTCACCAACGGTGTCAAGTGCCTAGCTCTAGAAGCCCAACTTCTCTTTCACGAAGATAACCGTCGCTCTCCTCTTGGCGATCTCGCGGTTGAGGATGAGAATTTTGCTCACGAAGCTGTGGACGCCATACGCCTTCTGCGCCCGCTCATCCTCGAGCGGGAAACTATATTCGTCTATGCGCCGGAGGCCCTCCTCGGTGTCCTTCACCACTTTCTGCGCTCCCACAACCCAAATCACATGGCCCGCAGCGTATGCGTAGGCGGGAAGCTGACTCCCGGTATTGGAGGCGACGAGGAGTGTGCCCTCCTCGGTCACGGCATGCACGCTTCCTACCGCCCACTCGGGGGCAGCGCCGAGCCGCCGCATCTCCAGCCCCTGGGTCTTTGGGTCCATCGTCATGAGCTTTGCTTTCGCCGACTGGTAACGCCCGGATTCGTTGAGCTCCTGCACAAGACCGATGGCCTCAAGCGTCATCGAGCTCATCGTCATCACCTCGGCGCCCTCGGGGATTATTTCGCGCACCTTCTTTTTCGCGGCTTCTCCGTCCTCGACGATGACGGCGGCAATGCCGTTTTTCTCGAGTGCTACTGCGGCGCGCTCGAGCGTCGCGTGATCGGCGAGCCGGCCGAATTTCTCATTGAGTTGCATAACGAGAATATCTTCTGTGCAAAACCGAATATGCTTCGACTGCGATAGTGTACTAAGAAAAACCGCTCGTGAAAAGGCCTAGGGCATTCCTGCGCTCCCCTTTCAGGATGTCAGGCGCGCGTTGCGCATGAGCATCGCATTGGCGGCCACGATCACCGTACTCAACGACATAAACACCGCAGCGAGTGCCGGTTGGAGAAGAATCCCCTGGGACGCGAGGATGCCGGCCGCCAGCGGTATCGCCACCACGTTGTAACCGGTTGCCCAAAAGAGATTCTGGATCATCTTCGTATAGGTCAGGCGCGAAAGGCGGATGATTCCCGGAATATCGCGCGGATCGTTGCGCACCAGAATGATACCCGCAGATTCGATGGCGACATTCGTTCCCGCCCCTATGGCAATCCCCACGTCGGCTTGGGTGAGTGCTGGCGCATCGTTGACCCCGTCGCCGACCATGGCGACCC
>MHSZ01000023.1:3426-5925 GCA_001824745.1 Candidatus Terrybacteria bacterium RIFCSPLOWO2_01_FULL_58_14
AAAAAGAACTCTTCGATTCCGAGTTCTTCGGAAACCCATTTTGCTACCGGCTCCGCGTCGCCGGTCACCATCGCGACCGACACCCCGAGCGCTTTCAACGACTTCACTGCTTCACGGGACTCTTCACGAATGAGATCGGCAAGAGAGATGGCGCCGATGAGCTTCCCTCCTCGCAGCACATAGACCACGGTTTTTCCTTTCGCTTTTTCTTGATCAATACGCTGCTTGAACGAAACGGGGATCTCGACGAGCGCGTGTTCCAGTATCGCGGTCCCGCCGACGAGTATCTCGGCCCCATCGAGTATTCCCCTACTTCCCTTTCCTGCAAGTCGCTCGAACTCCTTTGCGGGGGTTACCGCAACACCTTCGGCTCCTGCCTTTTCCACGATTGCTCGCGCGACCGGGTGTTCGGAAGGAGCGTCGGCCGCGGCGGCGAGACGAAGCACTTCTCGAGAATCTTCCCCTTCCACGGCGAGAATATCCGTCACGCCGAACTCGCCCTTAGTAAGCGTGCCGGTTTTATCAAACAGCACCGTATCTATTGTTCGGGCCGCTTCCAGAGCAAGACGGTCGCGCACAAGGAACCCGTTGTGCACCGCCATGGTGGTGGATATCGCAACGACCAACGGGACCGCGAGTCCCAATGCGTGCGGACACGCAATCACCAGCACCGCCACGACCCGCTCCACGGTAAATCCAAAATCGGCTTGGGCGATAAGCCACGCGACAAGCGTGATACCAGAGGCGCCAACCGCGATCCCTGTGAGGTACCGCGCCGCACGATCCGAGAGCGTTTGCAGCCGCGATTTTGACGTCTGCGCTTCGCGCACAAGCCGCATCACGCCCGAGAGAAAGGTCTCCTCTCCGATTTTAGAAACCCGTACCGTCAACGCGCCATCACCATTCGTGGTTCCCGCGATCACCTCGCTCCCCGGTTCCTTGCGCACCGGCCGCGATTCACCGGTCACAATCGCTTCGTTCACCTCCGCCGTCCCGTCTTCTACAACGCCATCCGCCGGAATACGGGCTCCGGGACGCACCAAGACGCGGTCATCAACGCGCAGCTCCGAAAGCGCGATGACCTGCGGTTTCCCGCCGCGCAACACCTCCGCCGTATCCGGGAGGAGTTTGGAAAGTTCGCGCAATGCCCCTTGCGCTCCTTGCACCGCCCGCATTTCCACCCAATGGCCAAGAAGCATGATCGTAATCAATGTCGCGAGCTCCCAGAAGAGCGGGTTTCCGGGAATACCGAGCACGACCGCAACGCTGTAAAGGTAGGCGGCCCCGATCGCCAAGGCGATCAGGGTCATCATGCCGGGCAGCCGTCCGCGGATCTCTCGCCAGGCGCCGGCGAGGAATATCCATCCTCCGGAGAAAAAAACGACCGAGCCGAATATCGGCGGTATGAGGAACGATCCCGGTAGTGCGGGCGCGTGCCATCCAAAAATTTCCTCCAGGATATCCGAATAGAGAACGATGGGAATAGTGAGCAATAAGCTCATCCAGAACTTTCGCGCGAGCATTACGGTGCTGTGGCCCACGTGCTTGCCCGCCGAGGTCTTTGCGGAGGGGGGCTTGTCGGGTTCCTGATGCACCGCGTGCCCGGTGCTGTTCCGCTCTCTCTTGGCGGGAACAAGCTCCATTCCGCACTCCGAACACCGCCCGGGAGATCTCTCTCGGACTTCCGGATGCATAGGGCACGTGTAGAACTCTTCCATATCTCGTGGGATGGCCTATGGCCATTGCAGAATTGCCTCCGTCTCGCCCTCGAGCCGTTGAAGTACGAGCGTGAAATCGTCGTTTTGCGGGGCGGAAAAGACGGCGACGAGCTCGCGATGGTGTTCCGACGGCCCCGAACCGGCAGCGTTCTCTGCGCGCAACGGTGCTAATTCTTCTCCTCCGCTTTTTAAGAGAAGATTTCTCCCCGCGTCGTAGAGAGAAAGATCCCCGCTGTGTGCAGTGAGTTGTAGAAGAAATTGCAGATTCCCATCGCCGAGCAATTCCGGCTGCGCCTGTACGGTAATGCCCCCAACGGCCGTCGTCTTCTTCTCCAAGCGTTGCGAAGACGAAACGGTTTCCTCTCCCGCGGGTATCGGGCTCCGAAGCGTCCAGAAGAGTACCGCGATAACGGCCAGGACCACTGCAATAATGATGTATTTTCTAGGCACGATGTGAAAATTGAATGATTTTTCCGGTGATATACGCAATCCCTAAAAGATTCGCCGCCAGCCCTACCCAAAAGAGCTCGATTTGGTATTGCCCGACAAGCGTAAGAAGGCCTGTGGCACCAAGGAGCGGCAAGATATTTGCCAGATAGTGCGCACAGCAAGAAATCATCGCAACGGTAGAGTTCGCGCCGGTCACGACGAGCACATTCCTCGCGCCATTCCCGCCGCGTATCCTGTCTCGAAGCTCGCGGTAGAGCCCTACCTGGATGCCGAAACCAAAGGCGAGCGCTACGATGAAGTACCAGAACGCGCTAAACTGCGCGCGCGCAAA
>MHSZ01000024.1:0-3015 GCA_001824745.1 Candidatus Terrybacteria bacterium RIFCSPLOWO2_01_FULL_58_14
AGAGAGTACCGAAGAACTGGTAGATCGGGTAGAGCATGGAGAGTGCCACGAACGCGACGATAAACCCCAATACGGCAAGAATAATGATCTCCAGGATACTCATGAGGGTCTTGAGCGCCCGCTCCGCCTCTTCCTCGTAGAAATCGGCGAACGTGAGAAACATTTCCTCGAAACTCCCCGCCCGCTCTCCCACCGCAAGCAAGCTCGTGAGGAAGTGCGGGAATAACGGTGAACGCCCTAAGCTCTGTGCTAACGGCGCCCCTTCGCGCACCCGAGCTTGGGCCTCGACGATTGCGGCGCGGTAGCGCTCATCACCCACCGTGTCGGAAGCGATACTCATCGCCTCCATCGCCGAAAGACCCGAGGCGATTGACCCTCCCATCGTGCGCGTGAAACGCACGAGCGCCAGCATCATAATGACGGTCCGTAGGGCGGGAACGCGCTGCGATGCGAGCGAGACAAACCGCCGCCCCGTTCCGCTGCGCATGAATGCGCGGGCGCCCAACACCACCACGGCAACAATGGCAATGTCGAGCACAACGTTATATCGCACAGCATCGCTCACGGAAAAGAGGAGCTGCGTGAAGGGTGCGATGTCCGCGCCGAGGTTTGAAAAGAGTTTTTTCAGGTTCGGCACGATGAAGAAGAGCATCGCAAACATCATCGTCCCTGCCATACCCATGAGAATCGCAGGATACACGAGCGCTGACTTCACCGTCCGGGCAAGCTCGTACTCGCGCGTGAGGTAGCGGTTCAGCTCCCCCAACGACTGCTCAAGCCGCCCCGTCTCCTCTCCCACGCGCAGCATCCCTACCACGATCGGCGGAAAAACGCCGGGCATCGCAGCGAATGTCGCGGAGAGCGGCTGGCCGTTCTCGAGGTTGTGCCTCGCGCGCACAAGGAGATTGCGCAGTGCCGGACTATCGGCGTCGGGAATGAACGCATCGAGCGCCTCCAAAAGCGTGAGCCCCGCCCGGAGTGCGGTGCGAAGGTTCCGGACGAAAATAATGCGCTCAAGCCCGGTGAGACGCCGAGAGCCGAAAATCGATAACCCGCGCGCCTCCCCCACTATTCCCTTCTGTTCGATGTGAATCGGGATGAGCTCCTCGCGCCGCAAGCTCGCGATCACCGCAGTGACGCTCATGGCGTCCCGCTCGCCACGGATAATCGCGCCCCCTTGATCCGATGCTTCGAAGATGAACGTGGGCATGTCGCTCCGCTCACTCCCGTGTCACGCGTAGGACCTCTTCTATGGTCGTCACTCCCTGCTCCACCTTCTGAATGCCGTCTTGAAACATTGTCACCATGCCTTCTTTAATCGCCTGCGTGCGGATCTCTGACGCAGTGGCGAGCCGGGTCACGAGCGTACGGATCGTATCGCTCACGCGGAGAATCTCGAAAATGCCGATCTGGCCGGAGAAACCCGCCTGGCCGCATACCGCACACCCCTGCCCGCGGAAGAGCCGGATCGGGGGCTTTACGGGAGCCCCGTCATCACCACGCAGTTTCAGCTGGGCGGCAATTAACCGCTTCACTTCTTCGGGGGTCTCGTAGGAGACGATGCAGTTTCGGCAGATGCGCCGCACGAGCCGCTGGGCAATGGTGATATTGATCGTGGAGGCAACAAGGAAGGGCTGGGCGCCCATGTCAATCAATCGCGGGAATGTCGAAGGAGCGTCATTGGTGTGAAGTGTTGAAAGCACGAGTTGCCCCGTGAGGGCGGCGTGAATCGCAATCTCGACTGTATCACTGTCGCGGATCTCGCCGACCAGAATGATGTCGGGGTTCTGGCGCACGATCGCGCGCAAACCCGTGGCAAAGGTCACTCCTGCTTTTACGTTCACCTGCGTTTGGTTCACCCGAGCAATCTCGTACTCGATCGGATCCTCCACTGTCACAATGTTCACCTGCGGCGTATTGAGCATGTGGAGGAGCGAGTAGAGCGTCGTCGTCTTCCCGTGTCCCGTGGGGCCGGTCGCGAGAATCATGCCGTGGGGCTTGTGGATCTCCTCTTCAATAATCGCGATATTTTTCGCATCGATGCCAAGTTCCGTGAGGGCAAGCGCGCGCCCAGCGCTCCGCAGCACCCGCATTTCGACTTTCTCGCCGTGCATCGTCGGCATGACGCTCACCCGGATATCGATCTCCGTCGCGCTGGCCGTCTCGTAGCGGAAACGGCCGTCTTGGGGGGCGTGGTGTTCGTCGAGCCGCAAGCCCGCGAGAATCTTCACGCGGGCCACAAGGATGGGTGAGATTGTTTTGTGGAGTTTCGTGATCTCGCGCAAAATGCCGTCAATGCGGAAACGCACGAGCAGCGCGTCGCGGAGCGGCTCGAAGTGCGCGTCGGAGGCGCCAAGTGCCACCGCGTGCTCAAGGATGCCTTCGAGAATCCTGGCGACCGGCACGGCTTCGGCAAGTTTCGTAATGTCGGTCTCGCCTCCGCTGCCCAGCACCTTCTTCACGTTCTCCGCAATCAGCTCGCTGAACTCACGTCCGATTTCTTCATCGTAAAGACGCACGCCGTGCTGCAAGCTTTCGGGTGTTGTGAGATAGGGTTCAACCCAGCGGTCAAGTTTCACGCGCAAAAACTCGATCGTCTCGTAATCGAGCGGATCGAGCATCGCGACCTTCACGATGTGCCCTGCGGGGTCATCCTCGAAGACCACCACGCCGTGGGATTTTGCGAACTCTTCGGGAATGCGCGTGATGATCTCACGCGAAAGCGTGAGCCGCTTCAAATCCACGATCGGAACCTTCACCGCCCCCGAAAACAACTGCGCAAAATAGTCATCGGTAAGAAGCCCCCGCCCCACGAGCACTTGGGGTACGGTCTCGCCGAGCCGCTCTGCCTCGTCTGCTGCCGAACGGATATCTTCCTCCTTCACGAGCCGGGAGGCAAGGAGGAGTGCGGTGAGTTTCTTCTCGGCCAAGGGCATACTGTTTCTATTTTAGCATATCCCGGACGAGGGACGAGGATTGAGGAGTGAGAATAGAGAATTGGGGAGAAATGAAGCG
>MHSZ01000024.1:3026-10604 GCA_001824745.1 Candidatus Terrybacteria bacterium RIFCSPLOWO2_01_FULL_58_14
GAAGTTCGTGCCGCCTCCGATCAAACGCACCGAGGTGCCCACCTCAAGATAGTTAGTGTTGTCACCGCCGTCGGTCTCCATGCGGTTCGTCGCCGCGCCCGGTGTAGCGTATGCCGCACTCTCGAGGATGGCGTTGAACTCAAATACTAAGTCGGGTGCTGCCGCCACATTATTCTGACACGCATAGCGATATACCAGATCAACGGTAGTTGCGGGATCACCGTTGGGGGTATTATCCGCTAAACTATTGGTGGGGTCGAGCGGAAGGTTGCTCAACGGCGATCCTCCAGTGATGGCCGTAAGGTCCACGGGAACCCAACCCGTACCGGCCGTGAGCGTTGGGGTGATGTTGGTGACGCAAAAGTCGCCTGCGGCCGAATCGAACGTGTTGCCCGCGTCAACATCAGTACCTTCGGCCACATCCACGACGCACGCCTTTGTGGCATTCGCCTCGGAGAAGCTGTAGCCGATTTTCATGTCAACATTGTCAGGTGTGCCAGCGCAAAACGATGCCACAGCGGCGTCCAGATCAGGGCTCGCGACGCTTGTCACATAAATCCCGAGTGCTGTTTTGAGGGAATTCAAGTCCGCGATGCGCTGAGCATCCCGAGAACGGGCCAGGGTTTCTGCAGGGTTTAAGATCAAAATAAGAATCCCGGCCAGAACCACGATCACCGCAATGACGATAAGCAGCTCCAGCAACGTGAAGCCTCTCGGCTGCGTTTGGGATACCCCCCTCGCGCGCCTAGTGAGAGAATATACGGACATATTAATGTATTTTTACTATAGCACAGGGGGGGGGCGCCGACGGCAGCCCTTTATCCACAGGGCAGCCGCCGACAGATTGGTAGATTCGCAGATTGGCAGAATGGCAGATTTGCAGATTCGCAAATTAGCGGATTCGTTGACTAACCGATTGCACTAATCTGCTAATAACTAATCTGCTATTCGCTAATCTGCTATACTAAACACAATGGATCCGCTGCGCGTGATCCTCCAAGAATATCCCGTTGCCGGACTGGAGATCGGCGAACGCTCCCTCCGGCTCGTTTTACTGGCGCTCAAAACGCCAGAAAAGCAACGCGTCCCGAAGCCCAAAAAAGCAAAAGAGGCGGCCAAGGCAGCCCCTACGCACAATGTGCTCGCCCCCTCCTCTCCCCTCGCCCCTCCCCAAAGCGGTCCGCCCACCATCCAAATCGCAGCCACCGCGGAAGAGGCGCTTCCGGAAGGCGTTATCGGGGGGGGCGTGATCCGCAAACCGGAACTCCTCGTCCAGGCCCTCACGCGGCTCCGCCGCCGCGCGCAAAACGCGAGTCGCTATGTCATCGCAAGCGTCCCTGCGGATATTATCTACACGCGCGTCTTCACATTTCCCGGGACGATCAGCGGCAAGCGTCTCGAAGAAACGATGCAGCTCACGGCCGGCTTCCAACTCCCCAAGGCCCCGGAGGAGATGTACCTGGACTGGGAAGAAGCCAAATCGAAACGCGATGAGAAAGCCGTCCTCCTCGCGATGGCGCCACGGAACATCGTTGATGGATACCTGAAAGCGCTTGACGCCGCGGGATTCCGTACGGTCGCGCTCGAACACCATCTATTGAGTATTACGCGCTCACTCCCGAAAAGCGATGACGTCATGCTTTTCACCGTTTCCGAACCGTCCAGCATGACGGTCGCCATACTCGTCGCGGGAGAAATCCGTTTCATGCGCACGATCCCGAAAACGAATGCGGAGGGCGCGGAACTTGAAAAAGAACTTGAAAAGATCTCCGAGTTCGCCGAAGCGAGCTTCGGCCCCATCGCGCGCCGCCTCGCACTCCCCGGCGAAATGACGCTCCCTGATATCGTCACCCAAGACCGCCGCACTCGCGACCATGCGGCGGAATGGCTCGCGAGTACGGGAGCAGCGCTACGAGGACTCCTCCCTCGCCGAGACGACACGCTCGTCAGTATCCTTCCGGTCGGAACAGAAGAGGCCTATGAACGGCAGAAGATGCTCGCCTTCGCAGGGCTCCTTGCCAACCTCACGATCGGCGTTACGACAGTAATCGCTGCAGGTTTCCTCGTCGTTTGGTCGCTCCTGGGCTTCCTCCAACAACAAGCGATCGAACAGCCGGGGCTCACCGTAGCCCTCTCGCCGGAAACGCGAGAGGCGCTCGGTCGCGCGGAACGACTCAATGCCCTCCTCGGCCTTGCGGCTCCTCTCACAGAAAGCATGCCGCGTTACAGCACGATCCTTGCGGCACTCGGCGAAACAGTGCCTTCGGGCATCCGTCTCACCGAAGTCCGAATGGCCTCGTTGGAGGCGGAATTCCAAATCGGAGGGAACGCCGCGGACCGCACGGCACTCACCACCTTCCGTGATCAACTCGAAGAGTCCGCGCTCTTTTCCGGAGCGACGCTCCCGCTCGCCGATATCAGCCAGCGCGAGAACATCCCTTTCACGCTCACCGTCCGCCTTGAAGATCCATCAGCGACACTCGGCTACTCCGAATGATGTATGTTCAGCCGCAAGAGTTTCCGCCAAGCCCTGCTCCGTGAAGGCCTCAAGGCGATCGTCGTGATCGTCGTCGCAGGAGGCATCGCGTTCATCGGCTCTTCGCAAATCTCTCGTTCGAGCACCTCGCTCACGGAAGGACGCCGGGCGCTCGCAACGCTTCAGACGCAACAAGCCGCTGTCGGCTCTCTCCAGGAACAACTCGTAAAAATCGGCGATGCGGATACGGAAATCGAAGAGGGCTTTGTTCCGCTCCCGAGCATTGACCGGCCGATTGCAGCAATCGAGGCGCTTGCCGGAACCCACGGCCTGCTGCATCGCGCCTTGCGATTCGATACCCCCCGTCCGCTCACCGATGTCACCGTAACCGCGCCCTTCGGTATTACCCGCGCCCCTTTCACGATTACGCTCACGGGGCGCGGAAACGACCTCATTGCGTACCTCAACGCCTTAGAGCGTCTCCCTTATTTCATCCGCGTCGACGGCCTCACGATTACCGCACCGCAAGATGGAAGTTGGAATAACGAGGCATCCGTCACGCTCCAGGGCTCTCTGGACTTCCGCAGCGAGTAACACCGGCCCGACAATTCCAACTTCCAGATTCTAGATTCCAGATTCCCGGCTATCGCTCCACCCTATGCCTTCTCTCCTCGCTTCTCTCCGCCGTCCTGAAGTGCGGCGCTGGATCTATCCCGCGGCGTTATTGCTCTTCGTGCTCGTCGCAGCGTGGATATTCACCGCTACGACGCGATTCCTCCTCGTCACCATCGATCGTGCGCTTGAGATCCAGGTGCCGTCCGAGGAATCTGCCCGTCGTATCGATGCGGCGGCGCTCGATGCCGTAATACGAAAACTCAACATCGCGCCAACGGGACAGCCGGCTCCCTTGCCCGCACCTGCAGAAGAGAGCGCCCCGGAGGAAACCGAGGCGGCGACCGAGGAATCCGAGACCAGCACACCCCCGCCTCCTCCCGAGGGAACGAGCAGCGAGGCCGAAGAAGCCGCGCCGTAAAAACTTCACCCCGATATCATCGATCGGGGCGACCTCCCTGCCTGCCGGCAGACAGGCGCCTTGCCCCGCATAATGGGCCCGGGAAATGTGGAGCAGGCGGGATTCGAACCCGCGACCCCTGCATTGCAAATGCAGTACTCTACCACTGAGCTACTGCCCCATCATACACGCGCAGACAAATCCGAGATTCTTCCGCTACTCTAACGCTGCCTTCTGAAAGCGGCAAGGATAGACACGGCGCCATCTATCTGCTATTCTCCCTCGAGAGACGAAGCTCATTACCAACGCGCGGAGGGAATCAATGACGGGATTCATTATCATCGTTCTCCTCGTCGTCATCCTCGTCCTGCTCGCGAACAGGGCCTAACACGGGCCCATCATTACGGAGGCAACGTCATGATTGCAACCGGCACCATACTCATCGCACTCGGCTTCCTGCTCGCCATTTCCGTGCAGATCACCTTCGGACGCCTTATGCGCCAACAGTTCGTGGCGATCTATGCGCGCGTTCCCACCACCGAGGAGGCAGTGCAACAGGCATGGCGGCCAATCCAAACCCTGGGATTTCCCACATGGCTTCTGGGCCGTGTGGTGCAAATCGTAGGAGGCGGCGCCCTCGTCTACGCGGGCTCGCTGCTCATCGCATAAACCCTCTGCATCCGAAACGTATCGGGCTCCCTTGCGGGAGCCCTTCGCTTACGTCCAAGGCGGATGGGTGATGCTCTGCCGTGGGCGGAGTTCTCAATACGGACGCTGTTGCTCCATATCTTCCGAATATTTTCCGGCGGCGGCGAGCGCGTTCATTCTCGAACGAAACAAAAGCACCTGCTGTGCCAAGGCCACGTTGCCGGAAGGATTCTGCGCCCAGATTTTGAGCACGGGATTCTGAATGGCGCGCGAGTAAGAAAACGTGAGCGGCCAAGGAAACGGTCCGCGCTTTTCTATTGCATTCAAGTTCGCAGTCGCCTGCTCATCGCCCTGTCCGCCGGACAAAAACAACACTCCAGGCACGGTATCCGGCACGATTGCTCGCAAGCACTTGAGGGTGGCCTCGGCCACTTCCTCGGGGCTCGACTGCGATGAAGCATCTTTGCCTGCGATAACCATATTTGTCTTCAGAACCGCTCCGTCTATCAAGACGCCCTGATCAGCCAACTCCTTGAATACCTCTTTCAACAACAACGTGGTCGCTTCGAAGCTGCGCTCAATCTCGTGATCTCCGTCCATCAACACCTCGGGTTCCAAGATCGGTACGATATCCACTTCTTGGCAAAGTGCTGAGTAACGCGCGAGCGCATGGGCATTCGCACGGAGACATGCGGGAGAAGGTATGTTCGGCCCGATCGCAACGACTGCGCGCCACTTCGCGAAACGCGCCCCCATGGCCTTGTATTCCACGAAACGCTCACGTAACCCGTCCAATCCTTCGGTGATCTTTTCTCCGGGGTGCAGAGCTAGCTCCTTTGCGCCCAGATCCACTTTGATGCCGGGCACAATCCCTTTTTCTGCCAAAACCTTCGCGAATGGCACGCCGGACGTCGAACGCTGCCGGATGGTTTCGTCATAGAGAATGACCGCGCTAATGTACTGCTCCAATCCATCCGCAGTGAACAGGAGTTCTCGGTACGCCCGCCGATTCTCTTCCGTATACGGCAACCCGACCGCGTCAAAACGCGCCTGGCAGGTAGGGGCGCTCTCGTCTGCTGCGATCACGCCCTTCCCGGGGACGAAAATCTCCTCTGCAGTACGGATCAGGGCTTCTCTGTTCATGATTTTTCTTTTTCCCGCGGCGCGCGGCAACGCGGATCATTTTTATCCTAGGGCACGAAAACTGCCCGCGCAAACGGCGCGGGCGTGGCCGGCGAGAAAGAAAACCGCCATACTAACGATACATGCCGTTCCCGCACCCAGATATCTCACGATCGGTATTCGCCTTCCTTGTTGCGGCGGAACTACTCATCATCGTCGTGATCGGCGAACAGCTTTTCTCTCCCCTGCGACCGGATCCCACTGCACTCCCGCAAGAGGCCTTCCCGCATTCCGAAACATCTTCTCTGCAGCACTTCTACGAACCTCGGCCGAGAGAAGAGCCGTGGGGATGGGAGGACAACGACGCAACACCCTATCGCATTAATGCGGACACCCTCAATGACCGCTTCGACTACTTGCCGGACAAACCCGCCGATACCTTCCGCATCATCGCCTTAGGCGACTCGTTCACGTACGGCCTCTTCGTGCCTACTGCGGAGAGCTGGCCAGAACGCTTCGAGGATCTCCTCAGCGAACAATCCGCATGTCCAGGAGGCGCAAGATATGAGGTGCTGAACTTTGGGGTTCCCGGTTACGACATCGCGTATTCCGTTGAGCGTTTTCTGCTGCGGGGCAAAAAGTACGATCCCGATCTTGTGCTCTTCCTCCTCTCGGCGGACGACTCGGTGCAAGTAAATGAGGTGATGCGGGAAAAGTATCGCGGAATGCTCGACGAACTCCGAAAGACACAAGGCGAACAGGCGTTCACGGAAAAAGGAACCGCCTACCGCGCCTACCTTCAAGCGTGGCGGGAGACATCCGAAGAACTCGGCGAACGGAATATCATGGAGCGTCATCGGCGATCGTTTGAAACGCTCACCGGAGAGTTCGCGGACGCCCTTGTGCTCTACTACCTGCCCCGCTGGGGACAATGGGAAAGCGAGGGGCTCGTCCAGCGCTTCCGCACGCTCCTCGAGACATTCGCTGCGGAACGCGAAAAGGTCCTCTTTACCGAATCCAGCATCAGCGGCGACAAGAGAGAGCCCGGGAACGATCTCGTCCTTACGAATGATCCCCATCCCTCGCCTAAGGGACACCTCGCTATTGCGCAGGAGATACTCTCCTACTTGAAGGATCAAAATCTCCTCCCCTGCCCCTAGGGCGCGAAACGAGAAAGTTCCCGATCGCCAGATAATCAATCGGGGTAGCAAGAAAATCATCGATCGCCTGCGCCGGACTCTCGACGATCGGCTCTCCTTGGGTATTGAAACTCGTGTTGAGAAGACACGGCGTTTTCGTTTTCTCCGCGAATGCCGAAAGGAGCCGATAGTACCTCCCCTGTTCCGGTGAAACGGTCTGCGCTCTGCACGTGCCGTCCTTATGCACGATCGCGGCGAGTTCTTCCCGCCGCTCCGGACGCACGCGGAAACAAAAGTTCATGAACGGAAACGCGCGCTGCGATCCCGGAATTTCCAGATACTCCCCGACGCGCTCTTGGAGGATCGAACCCCCGAACGGCCGGAACGCTTCGCGCCGTTTTACCCGATTCACCTTCTCTTTCATGGATGCGGAGCGCGGGTTCGCGAGAATGGATCGCGCCCCCAACGCCCGCGGCCCGAACTCCATCCGCCCCTGAAACCATCCGATCACGGCGTCCTGCGAAAGCAGCAACGCGACTCGTGCGAGAAGCGTTTCTTCGTCGTCGAAAAACTCGTAGGGCAAACCCCGAACGGCAAGCTGCTGCTTGAGTTCCGCGTCCGTATAGGCGGAGCCGAACTCCAATCCTTTTATCTCGTGACGTGGAATGTTCCCGAAGAGTTGGTGGTGGACGAAAAGCGCGGCGCCAACCGCAGCGCCGCTATCGCCCGCAGCGCCGAACACGTATGCGTCCGTGAAAGGGGTGCGATCGAATATCTTTCCGTTCGCAGTCGCGTTCAACGCCACGCCCCCGCCCACACAAACCGCGCGGCACCCCGTAAGTTCCGAGAGGTGCCGGAGTATCTTGCCATAGCCATCTTCCAGCACCGTTTGCACACTCGCCGCGAGATCTTTTTCCCTCTGAGTGATCGGATCGCCCGGTTTGCGCGGCTGCCCGAAGACGTCTTCGAAACGGGGGCTCCACATGCGGAAACCTTCGCGGAACGCGAAAAAGCGCATGTCGAAGCGAAAACTTCCGTCCGCCTTTACTTCAATGAGTTTTCGAATTCTCGCTTCATAAGACGGTTCTCCATAAGCCGCCAATCCCATCACTTTGTACTCATCTTCGTTGATTGTGAATCCGAGAAATGAGGTGAACGTAGAATAGAAAAGCCCCCAGGAA
>MHSZ01000024.1:10711-11372 GCA_001824745.1 Candidatus Terrybacteria bacterium RIFCSPLOWO2_01_FULL_58_14
CGTAAATGGCGAAGGGAAAAAGGCGGCTGCCGCATGAGAGACGTGATGGGGAACGAAGAAGATTTTTCCTTGAAAGCCGAGTTCTTTTCGAAGAATGCGCTCCACTTGCACTTTCATACGAAGCCATTCGGGTATTCCGCAAAGAAAGGGCTTTAGGGAAAAGGGATACGTTTGTACAAAACCGTCAAGAATCCTCTCGAACTTCAGCAGCGGCTTCTCGTAGTAGGCCAGGGCCTCAACATCATTGAGGGCAATGCCGGCTTCGCGAAGACAGAACGCCACCGCTTGAAACGGAAACGCGTTATCGTGCTTGATGCGCGTGAATCGTTCTTCCTCGGCGGCGACGAACACCTTGCCGTCCTTGAGCAAGGCCGCCGCACTATCGTGGTAAAACGCCGAAATTCCAAGAATATACATCTCAGTACGGCGACTCAAAGAAATCTTTTCGCGCGAAATCTTCACTTGAAACCCTCCGCCAGAAAGAATCTCCGCTGCGGTGCGCTCTAAAAAACACGGCGCCTCGCCGGATGAGCGAGGCGATCCCGATCCCCACAACGTAGAAGGTGGCCAGCGCCACCGTCACGACCATATCGTTCATTTTTCGTACTGCCGCCCTCATAGAAACGGGTAGAGAAACACCGGAAGCGGTGAAATCTGCGCA
>MHSZ01000024.1:11410-13857 GCA_001824745.1 Candidatus Terrybacteria bacterium RIFCSPLOWO2_01_FULL_58_14
GACGGGAATGAGCCAGATTTTATCGGTCTTTCGCGCCAAGAAAAGAAGTTGTCGGACGCTCTCGAACATCGGCCCAACTATAACGAGAAAGCGGCAGTGCGACAAGGAAGCTCCGGCGTACGGTCGGAGCGCGCAAAACGACAATCCCGCCTTACGGCGGGAGTCGTCTTGGCGTGGGCGTGCCAGGACTCGAACCTGGGACCTTCACATTATCAGTGTGACGCTCTAACCAGCTGAGCTACACGCCCGTTTGTGGCAAATTAGCAGATTCGCAGATTAGCATACTGGCAGATTGACGGAAAACGGCGCGCGTCTATTATACCAATACCTAATCGGCTAATCGCTAATCTTCAGTCGGGCACAGGAGCCAGAGACCGGTCTCGTCGTCCAGGGAACGCCGGAGCTCTCCCGGAAGTTTCGTGAGCCGTATCTCGCCTGTTCCCGCGATCCGCAACGAATGAAGATGTCCGCCCATCGCGCTCAAATCCTTTTTCCCCGCCGTTGCATGAAGATGCAAGAATGGCTTCTCTTCCTTCAATGCAACGTTTCCCAAAAGATTCAGCAGTTCAAACTCTTCTTCAATCACTGTGGGCATATATCGGCGCTTTTCAACGTCGTAATAGCTTATCTCGATGCGATCGCCCGCCCCGATCCCCTCAATCCACCCGGCAGAAATACCTTCCCGCCCGCAAAACGCTGTCAGCGTTTCCACGAGTTCCTCGCCTCGCACCAAACGAAGCAGCATCGTATCTCCGTATCGCGAAATGACATGCATAGGAAGCCCTTTTCTTTTCGCTCTTCGCTTACCGGAAAGGCGTCCCTCGCTCCTCACTTCTCCCTGGCCCCTGACCGGGCAGGCGGGCGGGCAATTCCCAACCCTCGCTACGGGCCTTAGAGGCCGTCGAATCCGAAATGCCCGCGTTTCGTGCGTTCCGTAAAAATCGGTTTACGCAAGCCGAGTGTTTCAATAATCTCCGTGACTGTCGCCTGCGTATCCGAAAGCTTTGGCGCGCTCTCCTTTGGCTCGGTTTCGATTCTGGTCCACACCGGGCGCGGCACGCCGATCGCGTAAGCCATCTGTACGAAAGCGCTCGTAATACCGTGGTCGCGCACGAGCCGCACTGCAAGATATCGCGCAAAGTACGCACCCGAACGATCCACTTTCGTCCCGTCCTTGCCCGAAAACGATCCCCCGCCAACAGGAATGTTGGGCCCGTACTGATCCTGGACGATCTTGCGCCCGGAAACACCCGTATCGGCGGTGAAACCGCCGATAGTGAAGAGGCCGGCGGGATTCAGATACACCTTCGCATCTTCGCGAAGATCATCGCCGAGTACTTCCGCCACGATCTTACGCAACTCTTGGCGTGCGGCTTCAAGGTCGCCTAAGTGCTGCGCGCTCACCACGACCGATGCAACCTTGCCGCTATCATCGAGCGTCACCTGCGTCTTCCCGTCCGGACCGAATCGCTCCCGCCGGCTCGGATCATCGATCATCTGTGCCAACGCCCGGGCGAGTGCAAGCTCTTTGGGGAGCAGTGAGGGCGTCTCGGACGTCGCATATCCGGAGACGATCCCCGAATCCCCCGCCCCGCCGGTATCCACGCCTGCCGCAATCTCCCCTGATTGCTCCGCAATCAACGTTTCTACTCTCAGCTTCTCCTGATAACCAATGTCCTCGTATGTGTGTTGGATGATGCCCTGAATCTCCTCAAAGGACATCGGTTCGCGGGTCGTCACCTCGCCTGCCGCGGTCACCTTCCCATGCCCGCCCTGCACTTCAATCGCGACGCGCGCGTTGGGATCACGCGCAAGATACGCATCGAGCAACGCATCGGCAACGAGATCACAGACCTTGTCCGGATGTCCGTTCCGGACAGCTTCAGCAGTACGCATACGGCAGACAGCGTACCATGATCGACAAAAAAACAAAATGCCCCGCATTGCTGCGGGGCATGAAGAGGAACGGTGGCGCTATGGCCGCCGGTGTCGGTGACGGCGGTCGGGGCGTCCGTTGGTGGGCGTGCGCACTGCGCGCTGCTCGAACGCGCACTGATCAGCGTCGACTTGATTGCGGGGCCTCCCCGACCAGGTATAACCGCGCGAGTGCAGCAACCTCGTTGCTTCGCGTTCCAGCGTCCGAGGACTCGGAGAGGAATCACTGTGACTCATGAATACCTCCTGCAATTTATGCTGTCGCCGTTTCCGGCGAAGCTACTCTGCCGTTTCGATGGTGGCGAGGGCCGCAAAGGCGCGCTCAGGAAAGACGGAGTGTGGCGAGACCACGTACTCCCTCGCGACGCGCACGAACGCCGCTTTGACCACTTCCGGCGTCGGATCGGCCTGAAGCTCCTGGAGCTGGCCCTCTTCGTTCAGGAGACCAATCTCATGAGCGAAGTCCACTACCTGCCCGAACTCCATTGGCAGCTCTGCGCCGTTTTTGCAGT
>MHSZ01000025.1:0-4219 GCA_001824745.1 Candidatus Terrybacteria bacterium RIFCSPLOWO2_01_FULL_58_14
TCACGGTTCGGTTACAGACCACGTCGGGGTTCCCGGTTCTCCCTGCGGCCGCCTCGTCGACAAGGTACTGCACGACGGTTTCGGAAAACTCTTTCGTGAAGTTCCATGTGCGAAATCGGTCTGCGATACCGAGATGTTTCGCTACTGCATACGCCGCCTCTTGATCTTCTTGCCACGGACAACCGCCTGCGGGCGAAGTTCCAAAGGTTGCAAAGGTTCCAAGGGTTCCAGGTTCCCAGCATTTGAGGAACACGGGCACGACATCGTAGCCCTGCTCCAAGAGCAGTGCTCCGGCGACGGCAGAATCCACGCCTCCGGAAAGACCGAGAAAAACGCGCGCACCATTCGCCATATGTTCATTTTTATAGCCGCTTTTCTCTCCAAAGCAAAGGCCCCGAAGTTTCGGGGCCTCATCGTTTCACGGCGGTCCGATAAAGATCATTGTGTAGTACACCATACCGGCGCCGTCTTGTGCCACACCCACGCCAAGATACGTGTAGTTGGCACTCAAGAGATTATCGCAGTGAGGGGCGCTCGCCATGAGGTCCTGAATGGCTACCGCGACCTGTTGGTCGGCGGGGTAGTTGTTGCGCGCGAGGTTCTCTCCTGCCCAGCCGTACGGAATACCGCGCGCGTCCATGAGCGAGAATGCGGTCTCGCCCGTAGGGCTCGTGTGCGAAAAGTAGCCGAGCGCGGCCATATCGTCCGAACGTTCCTGCGCCACCGAGGCGACATCGGCATCCCAGGCGAGCGCCGGAAGACCGCGCGCCGTCCGCTCGGCATTGATCGCGCTGAAAAGATCGGTCGGCGCATCGGACACCGCATCAGCGGGGCACAGAGAAAGCGGTGTGGGTGATAGCGTAGGCGTTGGCAAAGAAGGCGGTACCGTACTGCCACAAAGGTTGTCGGCTAACGAGAACAAAAAGACGATGCCAACGGCGAACACGAACGCTGCCTGCTTCACGTCACTGTTCCTCGTTTTTCAATCTGCTGGCGTGAGAATATTCTATACCGTTTTGGAGAAAAGTAAATCCCCGCGCACCGCACGGGGATTTTGTTGCGTTCAGCACGATTCGTCCAGTGCCCTCGCCCACTCATCGAGCTCATCGAGCAGGGCCTCGACATCACCATCGTCGTAACTTGCGAGCGTGAAAACTGGCCTACCCTGTGCCATCGCCCGTTCCACGTCACGTTTCGCGCCAGACGAGTGCGGCCATTCCGGAAGGGCTACGAAGCCCTCGCAGGCACGATCGTAAATCGTCTCGTCGAGCAGATGGTAGTAGGGCTCCGGCGCCTGCGCCAGAACATTGAAACGCGCGGTGTGTGAATGAGGACAGAAGAAACCCACGAGGCGATTCTCTGCGAAACGGTTCGCAATCGCCTGCATCACGTACTGCGCGTTTGCGATGTTGTGTTCAATCTTCCGAAGATTGCCGCCGCTGAAGTACGGACCGATGATACCTACGATATGCACAGCTCGCCTCCAAGGTGTTTCTTGAGACGCTCCCGAAGAATATGCTGCACGTATGCGATTGGCTTCGTGCTAGCGATCCGGATAACGGGAACGTCCCAGCGATCGCTCAGGAGCGCCACCACCGGCAGCGTCTCCTCGTAGAACCGCCGGAAACGAAATGCCGCATTGGCATCCAACGCGCGCCCGCGTTGCAAAAGGCGCGCGGCCGCAACTTCTTCCGACACTTCCAGAAAGATCGCAGCGCAGCGTTCTTCCCCGAACAGCTCTCTCAAAAGAGGCATGAGCGCTTTGGCTTCTTCGCGTTTGCGCATGCCGCCCGAGAAAATCGCGCTCCGCCCTTGGGCGGCCGCGTTCAGCACCGCGCGTCGCACCAGCGCGTTTATCCACCGGGAATCATTGAGCTCACCGGCCTCAAACCGCCTCCGCTCGATGCGAAGATCGATTTGGGTGCCGTCGTCTAACGCGTCTTCGGCGCGATCGGAACCGAACACTTCCTGGATCAACGCCGAGGGTTCGATGTGGACGCCGCTGATTGCTTCCGCGAGCAAGCGTGCGTGCGTCGTCTTTCCTGCGGCGGGGAGACCGAAGAAAACCACCGCGATGTTCATCGTGCTCCCCTCACGCCTGGCGCCAAACGGCCATGTGCGCCATGAGCCGCTGCCAGCTATGGAAGGCACGGAACTTCCGCTGGCGATACAACTCCGCCCAGGCCTCGTTGAGGAACGGCCTCACCTCTTCGCGCGCTCCGTCCAAATGGATGAAAACGGGAACGCCGAGACGGTATGCCTCGAAGCACTCGATATCCGTTCCGGACTTCACCACCGCCGTCGGGTAGTGGGCCACGATCGCGGACTTTTCATGACGCGCGAGTAAATGCACGAGCGCCATGTCGAATTCCTTCACGGGCCCGAAGATATGCGCGAATGTTCGGTAGTATCCCCTCATGATGAGCTGCTGCTGCATCTCTTGGAATGTGAGGAAATCGACGCCGAACATGGCGGTCTCGATCACCACGGTGTTCACCACGCAGTAACCCATCGCTTCCAGCTGTGCGCCGTACCGGCTCCGCCATTCGCGATCGATGATGCGCCCAAGGCGCATGGGACCGGCGAGGTAGATGTGCGGTTCTCCGCACTCTACGATATCCGTGAGCCGATCCTGAAGCTCCTGCACGCGAGCGGGCGTGATATCCACCATCGCGCGCAGATCTTTCGGAAGACGCGTAACGCACCGCAAGATCTCTTCTGCCATTTCGGGTAGCGCATCACGGATTTCCTCGACAGAACGCGGCTGCCAGAAGGCATTCTCTTCTTGGCACACTACGGCACCACTCCTTCCCATCCATCGCGCAACAATGACGCGAACGGGAGATTGACAACGAACGGTGCGCGCAGCGTAGCATGCGCCCGACAGCTCGTAAAGCAGCGCCGCCCCTTCCGGGGCGGCGCACTGCGAAAGCTCCTATTCGTCCTTGGTGATATCCTCGAGGATTTTTCGCAATCCCGAAATATCGGGCTCGGGACGATCTCGCGGAGGACGGTCCTGATGCTCTCGGGCTGCGGGCTCTCCTTTTTCTTTTGCCGGAGGTCGCGGAGCGAGCTTTGTAAGAGAAATCGACGCGCCAGAATCGGGACGCCGCACGGGCTCTGTCCCTGGCACGCCTCGATATCCACCCTGCCTACCGCGATGTCGACTCTGTCCCTGTCCTCCATGCGGTCTCTCTGGGGCCCGCCGCTCGCCCTGTCGGGATCCTCCCTCTCCATCGCTTCGGGGACCCCCCTCTTCTCGCGCCAGACCCTCTTGTCGTATACGGTCTTGCTGAACAGGAACGGCGTTCGGGTATCCCGAATGAGGGGGCCCTAGTCGGGCAAGTAAAGGTTCACGCTGACCAGACCGAATCTCCTGGAGACATTTCTCGCAATAAATCGGGCGCCGGCCATCAGGCGCGAAGGGCACTTGTGTTTTCTTGCCGCATACCCAGCACGCCGCCTCGTGGAGTTCTCTTAAACGTCCCGCGGGCCCTGCGGCTTCCACGTTGGTCGGCGACTCAATGGGACCGGCCCATTCGGAAATTACTCTTTCCACCTCTTCGCGATTCGAGCCATAGGTGCGGCGAGTATGCTCGATGATCTCTTCTCGGAAGGACTGTTCGGGGACGTTATGGGGAGCTAATGTCGTCGCGGAAAAGGCGCGAGACGCGGCACCGTCGATCATAAGCTTGAGATAAATGTGATACTTTGAGATGTTCACGAGATCCTGCATCATGAAGTCCGGAGCGAACTCCTTCTCGAGAAACTCTGAGTCCACCGCCCCCACGCGAAACGTGATAAGAGTCCCGACGTTGCCGAATACGGCATCCCGCACCTCCTCTTCAAGCTGCGTGATATACTGATGCGCCAAAATGAGATCGAGCCGATACTTTCGCGCTTCGGAGAGAATATTCGCAAACGATACGGTTGCGAAATTCTGGAATTCGTCAACATAAAGATAGAAATCACGCCGTTCCGCCTCGGGCATATCCACGCGCGACATCGCCGCGAGCTGCAGCTTCGTGATCATCATCGCGCCCAAAAGACGAGATGTTCCCTCGCCGATGCGCCCTTTGGAGAGATTGAGGATCACTATCTTCTCCGAATCCATGGCCTCGCGAAGGTCGAAGGCGGTCCGTGTCTGACCGACGATGTTACGGATCAGGGGATTCGCGAGGAACTGCCCGACCTTATTCTGAATAGGGGCTACGGCTTC
>MHSZ01000025.1:4246-13068 GCA_001824745.1 Candidatus Terrybacteria bacterium RIFCSPLOWO2_01_FULL_58_14
AAACTCGTCCACCCAAAAGCCCCGTACCACGGGATCTTTCACCTGTGCTACCACCCACTTCCGATATTCTTTATCGGTAAGGATGCGCATAATGCCCAAGAGCGTCGAATCGGGAACCTCGAGGAGTGCGAGAATCGCATTCCTCAGCACATACTCCAGTCGCGGCCCCCACGTTTCTGCCCAGAGCTTCTGGAATACGCCGACCAGGCCGTCAGTGATGAGGTGGCGGTACTCGGGCGCCACCGCCTCGACCGCATTGAAGGCAATGGGGTGATTGAGGTCGGAGGGATTGAAGTAAATGACATCTTCGACTCGCTCTTTCGGCACGAAATTGAGCATTTTCTCTGCGAACTCGCCGTGGGGATCCACGACCGCAACGCCCCGCCCCGCACGAATGTCATCAATCACCATATTCTCCAGCAGCGTAGTTTTTCCCATTCCCGTTTTGCCGATCACATACATGTGCCGGCGTCGGTCATCGGTCTTAATGCCGAACCGCTGCTGTCGGTTTCGGAAATTCGTTTCTGCAAAAGGAACAATCTCATCCATGGTGTTGGGAATCTAAAATCTGGAATCTGGAACTATGCAGTGGGAAGGGCTTGTGGCGGCTCTCCGCGTTTCGCTTCCATGCGGGTCACTGAAGGGGCCTTCGAGACCATCGTTCCCGGGAAATGGAATATCGTTGCGAGCTCCTCGATATTGAAGATGAAACGTCGCCGCGCGAAAAGGCGATAGCGGAGATAGCGGCCGAGATATCGCTTTCGGTAGTGGTTGCGCTGTTTGGGGAATAGATACGAAATGCTCGGCGTCACATTCATGTTCGGCACAAAACTATTGAGGTGCGCGGAGTTGAACTGTCGGATTGCGCCGTAGATTGCCGATGGAGTGGCGGCCTTGTACACCTCGCGCTTCGCAAGATAAGCGACCCGGATACCCGTACGGAAACCGAGCTTGGAGATATTGCGCTCAATTTCCTCCACGATGAGCTTCTCTCCCGGGGAGAGATGCATCATGAGCGACGGGAGTTCCGGCCTCATTGGTTTCTGCGGCGCCTGCGGAGGCCCCACCTGCGGGAAACCAATCCTCAGCACTTCTAGCAAAAACTTCCCCATCTCGCCGAGCGTTGCCTCCAACACACCCGCGATAAGGCCTTTCCGCGTCGCCTGCGGGCGGCCGATGAGTTTCGCGACAAGCTCATCACCCTGCTTCTTCCATCCGTCGAAAAGCGGCTCTGCGATGATGTGGAACCAAATCTGTTCGCCAGGACCGAGCGACCCCATCACTTCCAAGAGTGCGGAGAGAGGGTCGATCCGCCGTTCCTCCACCGGCGCTTCGAACTCTATGTACGTACGGATGGGATATCCGTCTGGCTTCTGGAGCACGAACTCCGTCCCCCAGAGATCCCACGTAGCACCGGGAATATCCTGGGGCACGCTCGCAGTATAATCATCCGCTTCGAGAATTTCCGCATCGGGATACTGCGCCCATACGTGCGCCTCAACGAGATTCCGATGCTTGCTGAGCACGCGAATGAAAAAACGCGTTTCGCCGTTCACCGATGCGATCTCGCAGCTCATCCAGTTCTGCACCTTCCCTTTCCAGTACTTCTCGTCAGGACGAATGTTCGTCCACATGCCGTGGAGTCCGGCGAAAACCTGCTCCATCGCCTGCGGTGTTCGCTCCACGATTTGCGGAGGACGAATCTCCAGCAACGTCCACTCCAAAGTATAGAAGTACTGCCAGCGGAGGGCGAAAAGCCACAAATCGTGCAGAAAGAAAAGAAAAACTGGCGGTGCGATAAGCCACCACCAGTCCGCAAAGAAAGACCAGAGCCAACCGACGACTAGGGCGAATTCCGGGGGAACGATCAAGAAGCCCACGAGCGCCGCGCTCTGCCTCTGTGCGCTGCGGCCGCAACGGCCGGAAGCGCCAGATGCTCAGGCGCGCCGAAGCACGTACCGTCCATCGGCTGTGCGCGAGAACGCAGCTCGATTCTGAAGATTGAGCACAATGGTGTTGGGTTGCACGCGCCGGGCGCTTGCGACCTTCGCGACGATTTCGTCGCGCGAGAGCGGGTGCTTCGCTTCACGGAGAATACCGCTGATGACGTCACGAACGGTGCCCGGTTCATATCCCCACTCACGAAGCGCGTAGAGGCCGCGGCCGACGAGCACAAAACGATCATCCTTAATGAGCGCATTGTGCACCGTCTGCGGATGCGCCGGGCGCCCGCTTCGGGGTTGGCCCTCTCTCACAATATGTTCGCTCCGCAACGTGTTCATGTGAGAAACAATGTCGGTGAAATGAACGGGTTCGCGTACCCCGCGGAGCACAATAAACGCCCAATCCCCGACGTCACGCGGCGTCACCTCCGGCGACGAGGTAAGCCCCCACATGTCCCGAGGACCTTTCGCGATGGCGCGCGAAATACCCACCCACGAAACGCGCGCGCGCTGTGTGAGCTGGAGACGCTTCCTGCGCGCTTCGTCTTCCACAAGCTCCCAAAACGCGGCCTCATCGAGGACGCGGTTGAGAGCCCTGAGTCGCCCCGCAACGGATGCGGCAAACGCCTCAGCGCCAGACACGCGTGTCGGATTGATCGTCCACACGGTATGACGATCGTCGGTCTCGCGATGACGGGTGAATGGCTCTCCTAAATCCAGGAGGAGTTGGAGGAACGCCGGTTCCGTGCGAGACGAAAAGTCCTCGAAGAGATGGTGTTCTGCGCGAAGGTCTCCATGCGCGCGCAAGTGTTGTTCGATCTCGCGCACGTGCGCCCGAACGGATTTCTCCGTCGTCTCGCGAAGTTGCGTAAAACCGCTCGCCTCAATCTGGCGAACGCGTTCTCGAGTAATCCCGAAACCCTCACCGATACTCTCGAGCGTTTCCGGGTCGCTTCCTCCAAGGCCGTAACGGCGTTCTATCACCTCGCGTGCGCGATCCGGCAGCTGGGAAAGGAGAGCTTCCACCGTCTTTCCATACTGTGCTGCGGCCATAGCTGAAATATGTATAGCAGAAAAGCCGGGAGGGTGTCAAGGAATCGCAACGGGTTGTGGTGCCGGTGAGAAGCCGGGCCTCACGCGCCGTGCTTCACCTCGATCACGTCCCCCTCCCGCACGACGTAGCTCTTGCCTTCGCTGCGCAAAAGTCCCTTTCCGCGCGCGTGGCCCCATCCCCCCGCCTCCGCCAAGGAATTCCAGCCAATCACATCGCCGCGAATGAATTGTTGCTCGAAATCCGAATGAATCGCTCCAGCAGCTTGCGGCAGAAACGTCCCCACCGGGATGGTCCATGCACGTGTCTCATCGGAACCGGTGGTAAAAAAGGTGACGAGCCCAAGCATCGTAAACGCCTTTCGAATGAGCCGATCGAGCGGGAATTCCCCCAACCCCAACTCCTGGCGCTCGCGAGAGACAAACCCCGCAGCTTCCTGCTCCTCTCGGAGATTGATGACTACTGCCGGAATACGTCGTTTCTGAAACTCTCCGGCG
The DNA here is from genome assembly GCA_001824745.1 of Candidatus Terrybacteria bacterium RIFCSPLOWO2_01_FULL_58_14. Classification (GTDB taxonomy): domain Bacteria; phylum Patescibacteriota; class Minisyncoccia; order Terrybacterales; family 2-01-FULL-58-14; genus 2-01-FULL-58-14. The sequence continues at coordinate 7,738 of MHSZ01000025.1, forward strand.
GCCCGCATCCACTCTTTCTGTATCGTTGCGTTCACGAGAACGAGAAGTGGTTTTGCGGTAAGAAGCGCTAAATCCCGCGCTTCCCGTTCGCACACCTCTCTCTCGCGTTCCCCCCGAAGCTCCGCGAGTTTTACGCGCGCCGGGGTTCCTTCCCGCAACGCATCCCGCAGTGCCGCAAGTGCGTGCGCGCTCTCCTGTGCGCTTTTCGCGCCCGCACGCGCCTCCTTCTCTGTTTGTTCGAGACGCTTCTCGATACCCTCGAGATCTTTGAGTGCCAACTCGGCATCCACGATATCGTAATCGCGCAGCGGATCCGGTACGCCTTCCACGTGCGCGATTTCGGGAGCCGTAAAAGCCCGCACCACTTCGACAATGGCATCTACTTCCCGAATCTGCGCCAAAAACTGATTCCCGAGTCCTTCGCCTCGATTCGCACCTTTCACGAGACCCGCGATGTCGACGAACTTCACTGTCGCGGGAACCACGCGTGCCGAATGCTCCAGGGCCGCAAGTGTCGCGAGGCGAGAATCCGGCACCGACACCACGCCCACGTTGGGATCGATCGTGGTGAAAGGGTAGTTTGAGACGTCAACAGCTTTGCGGGTGAGAACCGAAAAAAGGGTGGATTTCCCTACATTAGGAAGCCCCACGATGCCAATAGAGAGTGCCATAGCAGCAAGAATAGAGAATAGAGAATAAAGGATAGAGGATAGAACGGCCCGGCGATTCCCAATCCTCAATTCCCGCTCCCTGTTTCGAGGTATTCCTGGAGCGCCTCTTCCCATGGGCGGCGCCGGAAGAGCTTCGTATTGGTCAGTATAGAATAACGAGGGCGTTTCGCCCTGGCCGGGCCGGCTGGTCGAGAAAACTCTTCGGAAGAAATAGGCGCCACACGAACCGGTAGTCTTGCGAGACGGAAGATTTCGAACGCGAAATCGTACCACGTGATCCCTTCTGATGGCGTCTCGTTCGTGACGTGATATACGCCCGGCTCGTACTTTTCTTCGTCTCCGGAAACAATCTCCAGCGTTGCGTGCGCTAAATCGTATGTGTAAGTGGGCTTACCGTGCTGATCATTCACGACGCGTATCTCTTTTTGTTCTCGACCGAGTTTTAGCATCGTATCCACGAAATTCTTTCCGTGAGGACCGTAGAGCCACGAGGTTCGGATGAGGTAAAACGGCAGTCGCTCAAGCCCAATGCGCCATAGTGCCTGCTCGCCCAAGAGCTTCGATCGGCCGTAGGCATTCACCGGATTTGTCGGCATCCAATCTTCGTCGTAGCCCTTGGGGTTCTCTCCGTCGAACACGTAATCCGTCGAGTAATGAACGAGGGTGCTTCCCCATTCGATACAGGCCTCGGCGAGCAAGCCCACTGCAGTGCCGTTCACGAGGTTCGCGGCGCGCGTATTCACCTCCGCGCCATCTACATCGGTGAAAGCGGCGGCGTTGATGACGAATCGCGGTCGCATCTCGTGAAAACGGCTGTAAATGGCATCCGCATCGGTAATGTCCAACTCCTCTTGATCCCATGCGAGTACATCGTGGTCGCGCGAGAATACGTCGACGAGCGCTCGTCCCAGCATTCCTTTGGCTCCGAGGATAATAATCGCCATGGTCAGGAAAACTTCTCCGGGAAAAGCTCCCGCAATCGCGGATTATTCCGATCGCGTTCGGAGATCACGGGCTCCGCAACGGGCCAAGAGATTTTGAGATCGGGATCGTCCCATGCGATCGCGCGCGTATCGCTCCCGTCGTAGTAGGCATCCACCAGATAGAGATAATGCACGGGTACGTTTCCCTTCACGCAAATGGAATTCGCGACTCCTTTGGGAATGAAGAGTGCTTGAGGATACTCTTCTTGGAACTCAAGCGTGGCAACGGTTCCAAACGTGGAACGCTCTGGGCGTATGTCGACCAGTGCTGCAAACATCGTTCCCGTAACGGGATATACGAGCTTATTCCAGTTCTCCGCGTGGAGCGCCCGAATGACGCGGGGCTTGGAGTATGAATGATTCCACTGTAGCGGCAGGAACGGATGGCCAATGGCCTCTTCCAGTTCGTCGCGCCGCATCGCCTCTCGAAAAAAACCCCGCTCGTCACGGAACGTCGGGCGTTCAATCACCAAGAGGCCGGGGATGGTCGTCTCTTTCCAATAGCTCTCTGCCATATTCTCGTATTCACGCAACCGACCGTCCTTCTCCGGAAAGGTCCCGTTTCAAAGCAGAATTCCCGTAGTGCCGCATCGCGTGATCCTGATAATCACGGGAGTCCTTCAACGGCCGCCACCACGACTCATGCTCCCGGTACCAATTCACGAGTTCCGGAAGCGCCTCTTGAAGGCGTCGTCTCGGTTCCCAGCCGAGTTTGCGGATTTTCGCGCTATCCAGCGCGTAGCGAGCATCGTGTCCGGGCCGGGCGTCGACGAACTCGATCGCGTCCTCTCCTCTTAAAAAGAGCGGCAAGATGGCGCGTACCATTTCGAGGTTCTGTCGCCGTTCGCCGGACCCGAAGTTATAGATCCCGCCCGCTTCGCCCTTCCGTAATACGAGATCGAGGGCGCTCACGTGATCCTCGACATGCGTCCATTCGCGTACTTGGGTTCCCGGAGGATACACCGGCGTCTTCGCACCCTCCATGAGCCGCGTGATAATGACGGGCAAGAATTTCTCCGGATGCTGGCTCGGTCCGTAGGCATTCGACCCACGGGTGGTCATGACCGCCGTCCCATACGTTTCATGATAGGCGCCGACAAGAAGGTCTCCTCCGGCCTTGGAGGCGGCATAGGGGCTGCGAGGCATCAAGGCGTCTTCCTCGCGAAACTCCCGCTCGCCCTCGGCGACACCGTACACTTCATCGGTAGAGACATGAAGAAGGCGTGACACGCCGCACTCGCGAGCCGCATCAAGAAGTGTCGAAACTCCAAGTACGTTCGTGTGAAGAAAGAGGCGCGGCTGGTGGATTGAGCGATCCACATGCGACTCTGCGGCGAGGTTGGCGACAAGTTGAGGCCGTTCCTCGTGCAATGCCTTCATGACGGCAGCGCTATCCGCGATATCTCCCAGAATGAACCGGTAACGATCCGCAAAATGTTCCTCGACGTCGCGGAGGTTCTCGGGGTTTCCCGCATAGGTCAACGCGTCAAAATTCACCACCCGATCATCCGGATAGCGCTGCAACAGGTACCGCACGAAGTGCGAACCGATGAACCCGCATCCGCCGGTAACGAGAGTCGTCGCCATGGAACCTCAACGCTTCTTCTCTTTCCGAGCGGCGAGCATCGATGCTTCCAGTAAACTCTCGAACGATTCGCCGCCGTCGCCCCACCATCCCTTGAGAAGCTCGTAGTACATTTCTCCTCGTTCGATGTAGACGTTATTCACGTCGGTAATCTCCAGCTCTCCTCGTGCTGAGGGCTTCAAGTTCCGTACGATTTCGAATACGTGCTCGTCATAGAGATAAATCCCTGCGACGGCGAGATTCGATTTCGGCTCTTGCGGCTTCTCCTCAATATGACGAATCTTCTCGCCGTCGATTTCTGCAACGCCATAGGAGCGCGGATTTTCCACTTCTTTGAGGAAGATACGCGCGCCGCGCGTTTGCGCCTCAAACGCCCGTGCTGCGGGACCGATGTCGTCTTCGAGAATGTTATCGCCGAGCATCACCGCGATCTTGCCGCCATCGGCAAAATCTTCAGCGAGTGCCAGGGCCTGGGCGATGCCGCCAGCTTCCTCTTGTACGGCGAAGGAAAAACGCGCGCCGAAATCTTTTCCGGATTCCAAGAGTTCGAGAAAGTGCCCCGCATGTCCTCGCCCCGAAACGATAAGAATATCTGCGATCCCCGCGCCCGTGAGCGTCTCAATCGGGTAATAAATCATCGGCTTGTTGTACACCGGCAGAAGGTGCTTATTCGTGACTTTGGTGAGGGGATACAGCCGTGTCCCCTTCCCACCGGCCAAAATGACTCCTTTCATGAGGTGTGTGTGTGAATACCCAACTCTGATTTCCACCATAACAAGCCCCTGTTTCCTGCGCCATCCCCTTCGTTCCGGAAAAGAGGACGGTCGTGATACGCTCAAATCGTGGAGTATCCCGGTGTTGCCGTCACCATTCTCGCCTACCGAAGCAAAGACACGATTCGCGCATGCATCGCCTCCGTTCTCCATCAGGATTATCGGGGAGAAGTTGTCGTGCGCGTACGCGAACAAGCAGGAGACGATGAAGAGTATGCGATACTTGAAAATATCGCGCAGCAGGCGAGCGAGCACCCCGAACCAGAATCGCGTTCGCGCGACACGGTTCGGGGCAGCCCTGAACCGTCCCTGTCAAGACGGGGTCTGGTTCAAGGGCGCCGCCGCATCTTCATCTCACGCGGAGAGAATCTCGGATTCGCCGCGGGGCATAATGCGCTTATCCGTGAAAGCGAAAAAGGTTTTGTTCTCTGCCTCAATGCTGACGCCAAGCTCGCACAGGATTTCCTTTCCCGCACCATCCCTTTTTTCGCAAACCCGACGATAGGGGCGCTACAGGGCAAACTTCTTCGTTGGGATACCCAGAGCGGCGAGCTGCTCCGCGGGCCGCAACAACTTCCCGTCCTCGACACCACCGGCCTCAAGCCGCTCCGCAATAGGAGAATCGTGAACCGCGGCCAAGGAGAAGAGGACCGAGGACAATACGATACTGTAGCCCCTCGTGATACTCGGGACGATAAATCTCACAGCCGCGACGAAGTCGCTGGCGAGATTTTCGGGGCAGACGGGGCCGCACCGCTCTATCGAAAAGCGACACTGGAGGACGTGGCGATACCCTATGCCGATTTTCACAGCGGAGGTCCCGATGGTGATCGGGACACTGAAGCGGGCCGCCGCTCGCGTGAAACGCTCGCGGGCCCGCTTCGTGAATACTTCGACGAGGATTTCTTCATGTATAAGGAAGATGTAGACCTCGCCTGGCGTTTCCAGTGGCGCGGCTGGAAGACCCTCTATATACCCGAGGCCATCGCGTGGCATGCGCGAGGATCGGGCGACAGTACCGCGCACTCCGCCATCAACATCATCCGCGAACGGCGTAAGCTTTCGCCAACGGCAAAATATTACGCCTTTGCCAATCAGCGGCTGATGCAGATCAAAAACGAAACGTGCCGAGGCCTCCTGAGAGATTTTCTCCCTTGGTATGCAAAAGAGGCGGGCGCATGGTGGTTCGCACTTCTGACAGAACAGAGAACCGTACCGGCCATTTTCCGCATCGCTCGCCTCTTGCCGAAAATGCGGAAAAAGCGGCGCTGGGTCATGGCGCACCGAAAATCGGGCGCGAACCCCTACCGATGGTTCGT
>MHSZ01000025.1:13122-18236 GCA_001824745.1 Candidatus Terrybacteria bacterium RIFCSPLOWO2_01_FULL_58_14
AAGCTCTGCTTGCGATCGATTCGCGAGACACTTGCGGAAACACCGCACGAAGTCATTGTCTCGGACTCGGCGGCGGAACGAGAAACCGGCCGCATGCTCCGCAGCGATTTTCCCGAAGTGCATTACCTAGAGTTCGCACGGAATGTCGGATTCGCCAAACTCGTCAATGCGGGCCTCCGCGCGGCAGGGGGCGATCCGCTCCTCATCCTCAACGCCGACACCGTACTCATAGAAAACACTGCCAAAACACTCGCGCAGTTCCTCCAGGCGCATCCCGATGTCGGTATGGTCGGACCGCGCCTCGAGTACCAAAACGGGTCGCACCAGCCGTCGGCTTTCCGCTTCTACACACCGGCGGTGATCGCAGCGCGTCGCACCTTCTTCGGCCGTACGCCGTGGGGACGCCGCGTACTCGAGCGCTTCATGCTCCGCGACATTCTTTCAGAACCCATCGCGGCAATGGCAGCACTTCCTGTTGATTGGCTTATGGGATCCGCATTCATGGTTCGGAGGAAAGCGGCCGAAGAAGTGGGAGAACTCGACGAACGATTTTTCCTCTATTTCGAAGATGTGGATTGGTGCCGCCGTTTCTGGGAACGGGGCTATAAGGTAATGTGGTTCCCGAGTGCGCGAGTTGTCCATGTGCATGCGCAAGCGAGCCGGAAGCGCGGAGCGCTCTTCGACATTATGCTGAATCCTCTCACGAGAATTCATGTTACGTCGGCGGTCAAGTACTTCCGAAAACACGGCCTTGCGACACCGCACTACGGCGTGTAGCGCGATCCCCTCTCTCTATGACTATTGGCATTGACGGACATGATCTTGAAGGTCGTCGCACCGGCGTGGGTCAGTATCTCATGGCGATTCTTAGGGCGTGGGCGCGCGCAGGCGTGCCGACCCAGGAACGCATCGTTGTTTTTGCGAAAGATCATGTGCCCGAAGACCTTCCGACGGGAATCACCGCCCGTCTCCTCGCGAAACCCTTCGGGTATTCCAGTACGGCCTTGTTTATCCAGGCCCTGCTTCCGCGCGCCGCGAAACGCGCGGGCGTCGATATCCTTTGGTGTCCCGGATATGTCGCGCCGCTTCGCTGGCGAGGAGCGCTTGTCCTCACGCTCCACGACATCGTGTACGAAACGCGACCGGAACTTTTCAACTGGCGAGGGCCACAGGATTTCTTTTTGCTAAAATTCGTTTCCCGAGCCGCAGCACAGCGCGCCGCGCGAATCCTCGTCCCTTCACAGTTCACGGCCAACGAAGTGCGACGCCTCTATCGAGTGCCGGAACACCGCATCGCGGTCACCCCCGAAGCCGCAGATTCAGCGTTCCGACCGATCTCCAAAAACGACGCGCTTACGGTTGCAGCGCGCTACGGTATACGCGAAAGCTACTTCTTTTTCGTAGGATCACTGTTCACGAGGAGGAGAATCCCGGAATGCCTTCAGGCCTTCGGGGCTATCGCGCGCGATTTCCCTCGCCAACAATTCCTGATTGCGGGAGGAAACTACACGCGGCCGCATGTGGACATTCATCACATAATCATGCGGCTCAATGCCGCCATTGGGCGCCCGGCGATCATCTCTGTGCCCTATGCCGCACAAGAGGATCTCCCATCGCTGATGAGCGGGGCGACGGCGGTAATCTGGCTTTCCGAATACGAAGGTTTCGGCCTCCCGCCGCTTGAGTCGCTCGCATGCGGAACCCCAGTCATCACCACCGCCAGCACTTCTCTTCCAGAAACAGTCGGCGACTGTGCTCTCTTTGTACGAGATCCGAGCAACGTCACCATGATCGAAGAGGCGATGCGTGCTCTTCTCTCCGATGAGCAGCTTTCGAGCCGTCTCTCCTCCTGCGGCCCCCGCCAGGCGGCACGGTTCTCCTGGGATCGTTGCGGCGAGCAGACGATCGAGGTGCTCCGGCAAGCGGCGGAGAAGCGACCATGAAACAGATCCTCCAGAGCCCCTGGCTCCCGATCACGATCTTGGCGCTCGCAGACCTCGGAATGATCGGCGGCCTGCTTCCAAGAACCACGAGTTTCCTTCTCGCCTTCATTGCGATCGCCTATATCCTCACGGCTCCTCGATCGTCAACGGTGTTCTTCGTTCTTGCCTCTCTGCCGTTGGCGCCTGCCCTGCCGATTCCCGGATTCGATACCTTCGCGCTCTGGCGGCCGCTCGTTCTCGCATATGCTCTACGAGAAGCCGCGGCGCATCGCGCGTTCCTGCGCACCCCCTTCAAAAAACTCTGCCGGCTCATTCTCCCTTACGAATGGCTCGGTTTGGCAATCTTTGCGCTCGCCGGCCTCTCGCTTCCGTTCGCACTCGATCCTACCGCAGGCCTTCGGAAGCTCGTTTTCTTGGCCAACGCCGCTCTCCTCTATATTGTCCTCCGCGGCCTCCTTTGGGAGACGCCGACGCTGCGCGCATCCGTCTTGCGAGGCCTACTTGCGGCACTCGGAATCCTCCTCCTCGTCGGGGCCGCGCAATATATCACCACCGCCTTCGTTTCGCTCTTCGATTTCTGGCAAGGGTGGGCCCTTGATGCTATTCCAGTGTTCTACGGAGAAGAACTGGGGAACGTGCTCTCCGCCTCCAACACTTGGTTCTCCTATTATGCGGACGCGCCGCCCACGCTCCGCATGTTTTCCCTTCTCCCGGATTCGCACTCATTCGGCCTCCTCATGGTTTTGGGTTTCCTGCTCGCCGCCGCACCATTCGTTGTTTCAAAAGAAAACTCTCGCTGGCGTGATCGGTGGCTTATCCTCGTTTTCGGCCTCGCGATTTTTCTCAGCGGATCGCGGGGCTTGTGGATCAGCGCGGTGCCCGCGGCTCTCGCTGCGTTCGCGTGCGCGGCGTGGTGGCAACGACATCGTCTTCCCCAACGGGCTCTCGGGCGAACCGTGATGGGGATCTTCGCACTCTTCTTCCTCCTCTTCCCCTTCGCCTCCGCGATCTCCTCGCGCGCGCAAGGGGTAGGAGCAGAAGACACGCGAGCAAACCTCGCGTTTGAACGCGCGAAGTCCATCTTCGATCTTGAAGAACTCTCCAACCGCTCGCGCATCGGCATTTGGTTGACCGGCCTGAAAAGCGTCGCGGGGCATCCCTTGCTGGGCGTGGGGTTTGGCAACACTGCCGTAGCACTCGACGAAGATGTCGCCGCGGCCCGCCGGGGTGCTTCCGCGCACAACCTTTATCTCGATTTCTCCGTGGAACTGGGGGTGCTCGGAGGGCTCTTGAGTGTCGCGTTCTTTCTCGCGCTCTTGCAACGTTTCGGGCTTCCCTGGCTGCGCAATGCATCGCTACAATACTTTCACACATTCTCTCTCCTCTTCGCACTCGGCATTGTGTGGATCGCCGCCTATAATCTCGTTGACGTCGTGCTGCTCAACGATCGCGCGCTTTTGGTATTTCTCGCCATCCTAGCCCTTGTTGCCTCTCCCAGCTATAGACAAAATCATGAAAATAGAGTATAAATGAACAGTACTTTTATTCCGGCGTAGTGACGCCGCAAGCCCGGAACGAGAAAGGAGGGCTAAGTGCCGGGAACCGTAAAGAAGGGGCCTAAGTCGAGGAAGCCGAAACGCCACCGGTACCAAGCAAACCGCAGAACCCTTCACGAAAGGCGAGTGCAAGGACTTGCGAACGTCCACATTGCTCTCAACCAGATCGCTGATGCGCGGGGCCAAGGCGCAGAAGCGTGCTTCGCCCGCATCCTCGCGGAAGCGAAACATGTCGGTTTGGTGCGCGCCTCCTGGCAAGCCGAACGCGGCAGCGTATGGGATCGGTGGGGCTACGACTTCATCGTCGAGTTCACCGCAATGCCGGGAGTCGCCTTCCCGATCCAGGTGAAAAGTTCCTGGCGGGGTGCCTCAGAGTTTCGGCTCCGAAGCTGGGGCGATTCGCTTATTCTCATTTTCGTGGCGCGGCCCGAAGAATACCGAGAGGAAACTCTTCTCGCGCGCCGCTTCATACGGGAAATTGCTCTCCCATGTATCCGAGAGGCACGAACCGGTTCCCGGCGCGTAAGGACAATCACCGCCCCGCGCCCACAGGAAAGCGCCGGCTCCCCGCAGTTCCTGCCGTAACACACGCGCCCCGATCATCATCGGGGCGCACTCCTTTCGCCTCGCGTATCTCCGCCCGCCCCCGCTCATGGTGTTGGCGTTTCCACAAGCGCTCGGATTGCCGCGGCAGAAGCAACGCGATCCTCAATCCATAAACCCACGAGCTTGCCTTCGGTCGTGAAAATCGGCGCACCTCTTTCCTGGGGCGAAAAAGGCAAGTCAACCTGAGGCGTATCTTCCAGGGCGCCTTCGGAGAGCACAAAACCTGGGGCGAATCGGGGCTCCACCGACTCCTCCTCCCCCGCATCCGTTGTCGTCGCCACAATCGCGGAGAGTCCGAATACCATCGCTCCCAACGGCGTATCGCTCGGCTCCGCAAACTGCAGTACGGGAAAGCCGGACGTTTCCGCGCGGATCAGTGCAGCACCGCTCTCTTCGTTGCGGGTCACGAGGACAGCGGGGAACACTTCTCGTCCCTTCCGCACCGTAAAACTTCCTGCCCCGCGCGTGAATGCGGCATCAGTCGCAACGAGCCCGTCGGCGGTCACTGCAACGCCCGAAACGGCAGCGAGTACGTCCCCTTCGCGATCCCGCCGTTCCACGAGCACGATCGCGCGTCGCGCCATCGCCGTGGCGCGCTCCAGCGCATCCGCTCGGTCGATAATCACTTCTTCCCTCGGGTTCACGACGGTCACGCCGTTCCCGGCAAGACCCGGGATCGTAGAAAACGGTTCGCGCGCAGCAAGCCAGGGTATCGCGGTCCGCTCCAGCACCACGCCGCCAACACCCCCGAGCAGCATAATTGCCGCAATACGGAAGATCAACTTCACCATACCTCTACCGTTTCATACAACCGCGTTGAGGGAAATCGTCGCAATCAGCGCTGCGGTGATTCCCGTTGCCAGGACACCCACGCGCAGCACCGCTTGCGCGTTGAGCATCGCCGAACGGGAAAGGGCGAAGAGGGTCGAGAGCGTCCACGCAAAGACCGTGAGAATCGCGGCGAGTGCCAAGGGAGATAAAGGAAGGAAAGAAAGGGCCACGAAGATTT
>MHSZ01000025.1:18250-23067 GCA_001824745.1 Candidatus Terrybacteria bacterium RIFCSPLOWO2_01_FULL_58_14
CCGGCTACGACAGCGTCCAGGGCAATCGGTATGGGATGGGGAGGCACTGCGCGAACTTGCTCCGCCAATAAACGCAATACGGCAACAGCGAAAGCGCCCAGAAGGCCAACGCCACCCAAAAGGAAAGGGGCCGAAACGGTGAAAGATGCAGCACCCATGAACGCGACAACAAGTAGCGTGAACGACCCCGCAAAGAAAAAGAGTTCGATGCGCTCTCGCACTAAGGGTGCGCCGCGTGCTCGCGCGCGCATGTCCGAAAAACACCACATCAAAAGCACCCATGAAACGCCGAGGATGCTCCAGCGCGCAGGCGCTGCGAGAGAAACGAAATGCGCCATAAGAGGCGCACCGATCGCAAGCGGCGCCATGAGAACCCCGTTCCTCTTCCCGAGCATCAGGAGTGCGAACAGTATTGTCGCGATTGCTCCCGCCAACACCGCGGCGTTCTGAGGAGAGAACGCCGCAAGGAGAAACGTGCCGGTGGCGATGACCGCAAGAAACGACATGGATCGCCGAAGGCCGCTACCGCACCGGCACGATGAGCTTGACGCTCCGCTTCCCGCGCATTGCCGTTACGAGACGAATCGCGTCGCCAGCCATATCAATCGTTACCGTACCGCCAGACCGCACCTTGCCCGCGATAAGATCACGCGCGAGCGGATCGAGTACGAGCCGGTCCACGGCGCGTTTCAGTGGCCTCGCGCCAAATTGCGGGTTCCACCCCTCCCGCGCAAGAAAATCTTTCGCAGCGGGCGTCGCCGCGAGTTTGATATGCTGCTCTCCGAGACGCGCGGCGACGCGAGCGAGCTGCAAGTCCACAATCTTTAAAATGTCCGCACGGCTGAGCGTGTTAAAAATCACGATCTCGTCGAGGCGATTGAGAAACTCGGGCTTGAATCGTTCTCTGAGCGAACCGCGCATACGCTCCTTGAGGGGGGCCGCCTGTGCTTCCAAATCGTCCGCGGCACTGGTCATAAATCCCAGTTCTTGCATCTGGTTCGCATACTCCGACCCCACATTCGACGTCATGATGATAATCGCGTTCTGAAACGATGCCGTGCGCCCCTTGGCATCCGTGAGGCGTCCATCATCGAAAATCTGAAGAAACAGGTTGAATACCTCGGGGTGCGCCTTTTCCACTTCGTCGAAAAGGACGACGGAATACGGACGGTGTCGTAAGGATTCGGTAAGTTGTCCCCCCTCTTCATATCCAACATATCCGGGGGGCGAGCCGATCATTTTGGAGATTGCATGCGATTCCATATACTCGGACATGTCGAATCGCACCATCGCCTCGCGATTATCAAAAAGCACCTCAGCGAGCACGCGTGCGAGTTCGGTTTTCCCCACTCCCGTCGGCCCAAGAAAGATGAAGGATCCCATCGGGCGCGTCGGCTCAGCGATCCCTGAACGCGAACGCCGCAGGGCGTTGGCCACCGCCGCAATCGCTTCCGGCTGGCCGACTACGTGTTGACCAAGCTCCTCTTCGAGGCGCAAAAGTTTCTGGGCTTCTGTCGCGAGAATGCGCGTCGTAGGAACGCCGGTCCAACGCGATACCACTGCGGCAATGTCTTCCTCCGATACCTCCTCTTTGATGAGTCGCCGCTGCGGACTAATCTTCGCAAGCGCCGCCTCCGCGTGACGGAGCTCCTTTACAAGCGCCGGGGTCTTCGCATAGCGGATCTCGGCTACGCGCTCAAGTTCGCTGGATCGCTCCGCAATATCCGCCTCCTGACGTGCTGTTTCTAGCTCCCTCCTCTTGCCCTTGATGGCGGAAATGGCATCGCGCTCCTTGCGCCAACGTCCCTCGAAGGCACGGAGTTCCTCCTTGAGGTTCGCGACGCGTTCTGACACTTCTTTTGCGCGCACACGGTCTTCGCTGTGTTTTTGCTCGCGTTTGAGTGCTGCAAGTTCTACTTCGGCGCGTCGCAGCTCGCGGCGGAGAGAATCCAGCTCTTCGGGCTCCGACTCCACTTGGAGTCGCAAGGCGGACGCGGCCTCGTCGATGAGATCCACTGCCTTATCCGGCAAGAAACGATCGGTGATATAGCGGGCGGAGAGTTTCGCCGCCCCCACGATCGCCGTATCCGTAATACGCACGCCGTGATGGAGTTCGTACTTCTCTTTGATGCCGCGAAGAATCGCAATCGTATCCTCCACGGACGGCTCCGTCACAAACACCGGCTGAAAGCGCCGCGCGAACGCAGGATCTTTCTCAATGTGCTGCTGATATTCTTTGAGAGTCGTGGCGCCGATCGCATGAAGTTCCCCGCGCGCAAGCGCGGGCTTGAGCATGTTCGAAGCATCAATGGCCCCCTCCGCTGCCCCGGCACCCACGAGCGTGTGAAGCTCGTCGATGAAGAGTACGATTTTCCCTTGTGCGCGCTCGATCTCCCGTAGTACCGCCTTCAACCGATCTTCAAACTCGCCCCGATATTTCGTTCCCGCAACTAGTGCCCCCAAGTCGAGCGCGATCAGCTCTTTGTCTTTGAGATTCTCTGGAACGTCACCGGTCGCAATACGCTGAGCCAGCCCCTCCGCGATCGCGGTTTTTCCGACACCGGCCTCGCCGATAAGCACGGGGTTATTCTTCGTGCGGCGCGACAAGACCTGCATGAGACGCCGGATCTCTCCATCACGGCCGATGACTGGGTCGAGTTTTTCCTTGCGCGCGAAATCCGTAAGATTCCGCGCGTAGCGTTCGAGGACACGGAATTTCGTCTCGGGCCGCTCATCGGTGATCCGCTCGCCGCCGCGCACCGAAGCGAGCGCCTTCAATGCATTTTCGTATGAGAGGGCTTCGGCAGCCGCTCCCGATGTCGCTGGCGCAGGACCTCGCTGTACGAACGTATCTTTCGCGCGCGACGGCACGTCGAGAATCGCGAGGAAAAGATGCTCTACTGAGATAAACTCGTCGCCCATACGTTCTGCTTCCTTCCGGGCGCGCTCAAAGACCCGCGCCAGCTCAGGCGCAAGATACACCTGCCCAAACGGCACCTGCATCGAGACGCGCGGAAGATTCCCGAGAGAGCCGCGAATGTATTCCCGTAGGGCCTCGAGGTCCTGTCCGAGTTTCTCCACGACCGCGGCAACGGTACCTTCAGGATCGGAGAGAAGGGCGAAGGCAAGATGGAGAGGATCAATTTGTTGATGACCCCGCTCCAAGGCAACCTCATGCGCCTTCTGGAGCGCCTCTTGGGCCTTGATGGTGAAGTTATGACCGTTCATCGTGTGGCGAAGAACCTACGACAAACAACCGACGACACGCAGTAGTAGATTGTGGGTCATACGTCGTTGGTTACGGCTGCGTTAGCAGTCCGGCACTTCGAGTGCTAATCTAGCCACCGCTCCCCTCCCTGTCAACCTTTTCTCTTATTATAGCAGACGATACGCGCCGCTGAAGCGGCGTGTGTCCTCATGGGGGTGCGATCTTCGGGGAAACTCTGCCCCGCACTTCCCTGCTTCAAGAATACCCTCACGGCTGTTCTTCCAGGACGACGGGGACATCACGCTCCTCGCTTCCCGACAGGACGCGGAGAGTGACGCGATCACCCGGGCGATGGGCACGGATGACTGATGCGAGAGAATGCGATGTATCCACGCGCTGCGAATCGAGCTGGAGAATCACATCGCCCTCGCGGAGCCCTGCTGCGGCCGCTGGAGAATCCGGAAGCACGCCGGGTTCTTGCGCCGACCCGGAGATAAGCGCCCCGAAATCACTTTGGAGGCCTCGCGCATCACGAATCTCTGACGTGACGTCAATATAACGCACGCCGAGATACGCATACGAGATTTTCCCGCTGCTCCGCACATCTTCGAGATCTTTCCCCGCTTTATTGGCGGGAATTGCGAACCCAAGGTTCTGCGACCCCACCACGATTGCCGTATTGATGCCAATCGCCTCTCCTCGCAAATTCAATAGCGGTCCTCCGGAGTTCCCGGGGTTGATTGCCGCATCGGTCTGAATCGCTCCTTCAATCACTTCGTCCTCGACCTCGAGGCGCCGCGAGAGCCCCGAGACCACGCCGACCGACACCGTATTCTGAAACTGCCCAAGAGAATTTCCGATGGCAACCACGGTCTGCCCTACCCGCACATCGTCGGAATCACCAAGAGGCACCACGGGCAACCCTTGGCGGCGAATCCGCACGATGGCAAGGTCTTCTCCGGGATCGCGGGCCGCCACTTCCGCGTCCACGCGCGTCCCGTCCGTAAATATCACCACGAAATCAGCACCCGGCACATCAACAACATGGCGGTTCGTGAGAATAAAACCGTCCTCGGACACAATGAAACCCGTACCTGCCGCAACTTCTCGCCGTTCCGTACCTCGCTGCCGGTACTGCGGCACCTGAAAATCAAATGGAGAGAATGGATCCGGAAGAGCGTCGCCGAAAGGATTCACGAAATACTGTTCGATGACCGGCAGGTCTTTGGTCGCAACGATGGATACGACCGCGGGAGAAATCTTGTCTACTACCTCTTCTACGGCCGCCTCGTGTGAGGAAAAAGGTTCGTTCGTTTCCTCGATAGGGGCGTTCGTCGACGCGGGGGTATAGCCCCAAAAAACCCCTACCACAACAGCGGACGTCACCGCCGCCGTGAGGATACTCACTAAGAGGAACGCAACAATGGACGGCGGCCTCTTTGCTGCCGGTACTCGAGGATCCTGTTCGGATGTCTCGTAAGGAGGCATATGAAAATACTCCCGCAACTATTCTTTTCCCCTATCGCAAGAGTGTCAAGGAATTTCGTTCTCTCGGCGTAACGCCGATTCGCTATATCGATTTGCGGGATTCCATAAGAGCCACCCGGCA
>MHSZ01000025.1:23198-30455 GCA_001824745.1 Candidatus Terrybacteria bacterium RIFCSPLOWO2_01_FULL_58_14
GAGCGAAGCGGCCACGACGTCGGCGGGGCGCGCCGCGGGATTGGCATAGCCCTCGAAACCCGCCGGGGAATGGGAGGGGTAGACCATCGGCGATACCGCATCGAAAACCGGCAGGGCATCGGCCAGCCGCTGCCCGATCCCGAGATCGTCTTCCGGCGTCGCCGTCCGCAGCATCGTCATGCCGAAGAGATCCACCGAGAGCACCGCATCGTCCCCGAGTGCCGAACGGAGCGACCGAAAATGTCTCCCGATGATCGCGTAACGCGGCACACCCGCTTCCGCGCTCCATTCCGAAAAAACCGCGTCCGCGAGCGCTCCGTCGGAAGGGAACCGCACGTAATCGAACTGCACCTCGTCGAAACCCCTCCGTAGCGCATCGCGCGCCAGCGCCGCTGCGTACTCCCACACTGCATCTTTTGTGGGATCGAGCCACGGAACTCCGCGTCGCGTCTTCCATACGCCGCCGTCGCGCCGGCGGAGCGCAAGATCGGGCCTCGCGCGCACGAGTGCGAGATCCTCGGCGACAACGAGACGCCCAATCGTCCAAATGCCGCGCTTGCGCGCATCGGAGAGTACCGGTTCGATGGCATATGCGCGTTCCGCGACAAGGCCATACTCATTCGCAAACGGCAACGTTGTTGCATACGCGAGCGTGCCGTCAGCGTTCTTCAGATCGATCACCACGCTATTGAGCTCGCTGCGGTCCACGAGTGAAAATAGCGCTTCGCGCCGATCCGGAATCCCCGCGGTGTGCGCCGTGAGATAGATACCGCGTACTGGCTGCGGGGGCACGCGCATCACCCGAGGGATAGGCATGAGCACCTGTGCAGAAAGTTGGTCCCCCGCAACCCAAGCCATTCGGAAAAACGAGAAAAATAACACCGGCGTCACTGCGACAAGGATCAACGCCCCCGCCAAAGACCACTGATCGCGGGAAGAAGAAAATGGTGCGCGCACCCGCATACTGCCCTTCATATTCATACGAGAACTATCGCTCCCTTATTCATGTTGATTGGCGATTGCTCACTTTCAGCGCAGTACGGAGCGCCTCGACTCCGCCGGAAAAACTCCACGCAGCAAGACCGCGTTTTCTCGCCTCATAGGCGAGTTCGGCAGACAGCAAACCATACGTACAATAAAAAAGGAGCGGTTGCGAAGAATCAAGGCGATCCAGAAAAGCGAACGCATCTGCCGAAGAGAGGCGTTGTGCTAAAGGCGCGTGCCACTGCCGATATTCCTCTGCTTCACGGAGGTCGATGAGCCGTGCGCCTTCTGGGATATGGGGCGTCGCAACTTCTGCAAGCGCGCTCTCGGCCCCGAAAGCAAGGCGCCGCAGCGTGAGGGTTCGCCGCTCCGAGAACGCCGCCTCAAGCACGGCGGGGTCAAGTTTTGCCCACTCGGTAGCGAAGACCTCGGGGGATGCGGCGGTGACGGGATGCGATGGTACGAGCGCGCAATACTCCTTCACCGCTGCGGACAACTCCGCGGTGCCGATACTCCGCGCCCGCGCGACGATCTCGTCTTTGTCGAATGAGAGCAACGGCCGCAGCACCGGAAGCGGGCCCTCTCCGAGTGCACGAAGGTTCTTCAGTGTCTGCGAGGAAACCTGCCCTAACGCGTCTCCCAACGCAATCGCTTCCGCCTCGCGCTCTTGGGCTATCCGGAATGCCACACCGAGCATCGCGCGCTTGAGCATGAGATTCCAATAGGGTTCCTGCGTCTGCTGCCGAAGTGCGCGCACCACGGGGCCGAAAGGGACGATGATGATCGCAGGATCATCGCCGTACTGCCAACGATCGACGAGCGTTTTCACCACGCGCAACGTTCCCTCCTCGTGGATCGGGCCGCCGAGGTTGAAAAAGCAATAATCGCAGGACACGCCCCGCTTCATAAGAAACCATGCCGCCACTGCAGAATCGAACCCTCCCGATATGAGTGCGAGAACCCGCCCCTGACTGCCCAGCGGCAACCCTCCCGGCCCGGAGACGACTTCACTGAAGAAAAAAGTTCGCTGGCTCCGGATTTCAACCGATGCCACAACCTCTGGTGTGCCGAGATCTACCGTGCCGAAGACGGCAAGCCGCTCCCCCAGCGCCACCTCAATATCGAGAGAAGTGAAGGGGTGGGTTCCCGCGCGCCGCGCCCGCACCGCGAAACGCTTCCCGGTCACGCGCTCTCGGAATTGCCGCTCTCCTTCCGCGGCGATTTCTTCCAGAGTTGTACAATGTTTCTCGCTGGCGGCTGAAAACGATCGGATGCCGAAAATGCGTCGCAGGAAATCCGGCGCCCTTCCATCGTCGCTTACGAGAAAACCGCGGAGCGCCGACGAAACCTCAAGGCCTCCAGAAATGCCCTCTCGCGCCAGCATGTCGCGAATATTGCGCTCGAGTATTCGGAGAAAATACCGGCGCGTGCCCGGCGCCTTCGTCCCAATCTCGGAAAATCTGATGAGATACTGCTGCAGCACTTTCCTTGTCGTAGCGCCCAAAAGCCCCTGGGACAAGGAGATACCTTGACGAATCTTCCCTGCCCGCATATGATATGCGACACCGTAAGGAAAGCGCTTTGTCAATGAAAGAGGGTGAATTGCGATGCTACAACCGCTCGCACCGGAGAAGCTCCGGACGACTTGCGATCCGGCAACGCTAGGGTTCCAAACGACCGCAGACCTCTCCCCGCTTGAGGAGTTCATCGACCAGGAGACCGCGATCGGCGCGATTACAAGCGCTTTGGAGCAGCCGGCGCATGGCCACAACCTCATCGTCGTAAACCCGCAAGGTGTGAGCCGCACGTCCGTGCTCCTCCACCGTATGCGCGACATCGTACGCCGCGGACGTCCTGGCTTTGCGTCCGAGGATCTCTGCCTTATCTTCAACTTCGACGACCCGCGAAAACCAAAGTGGCTTCGCATGCCGGCGGGACGAGGACGCGTGTTCTCGCAAACCGTCGCACGCTGCGTTACTGCGCTTTTCGCGGAACTCCCTGAAACTATCAAGGCAGTAGACGAAGAGACCAGCGAGGAAGCCGAGAAAGCGGTCCGGGACCTCTGCGGCGGCTTCGAGCAGAAGTACCGCGCGCTTGGAGTTCCTGTCCACATACAGATCGAAAGGGGCAAACTCAGCGTCCTGCTCGTCGATTCCGCGCAACCCGACCAAGGGATCGATCCCGAGGACTGGATTGCGCAAGGACGAGATCCAGGCGAACAAGCCGCCCGACAAACCGCCATCGCAGCACTCAATGAGGACCTCGCAAACCTCTTTGCGCAAGCACGGGAAGCTGCCAGCAGGGTCCAACGAGCGGCCGGGAGACACAAGCGCGCCGCGGTGCGCCGACTCCTCTTCGCTCATTTCGGACCTCGCTTCCGCGACTTCCCCGAGGCCAAGGAGTACCTCACGGGCATCCAGGATTTCGTGGCGCAGAGCCTCGATCCGCTCCTCTACTTCGCAAGCAGGAACGGCGAGGAAACGCCGCGAGAACTCATGCTGCCGTTCCAGGTCAACGTGGTGGTGGATCGAACGGTGGAAAACGGCGAACCTCCGGTCATCAACGAACTGAACGTCACGTTCCCGCGGCTCTTCGGCGAGATCACCGGAGAACATCGCGGTAACGTCGTCGTGACCGACCATACGAAGATCAGCGGCGGCGCCTTGCTGGAAGCCAGCGGTGGCGTGCTCGTGCTGGACGCGTTGAAGATCTTCACGTCCCCGGCACTCTGGCCAAAACTCATTGCGACGCTTGAGGCGGGAGAGCTCAAGATCGGCGATTTCCACCAATACGCCGGGATGCCGATCTCTTTCCCGATCGAGCCCGACCCCGTGTCCATCGACACGAAAGTCGTACTGGTGTTTTCCGACTGGCTCTACTATGAGGCGCTACGGGTACCTCCGATCGCCGAGAAGCTCCAAAAGCTGTTCCGTGTGAAGGCGGAGTTTGTCGGAAAGACGAAACGCACCCCCGCAGTGGAGCGCCAGTACGCGGAGTTCCTCGCGATGTGCGCGGAGCGCGAAGGGCTTCTCCCCTTCTCTGCCGGCGCCGTTGCCAAGTTCATCGAGCACGGCTCCCGCACGGCGGACCACCAAAACGAGATCTCGCTTCAGTTGAGCGAAATGAAGACACTCGCGCTTGAGGCGAATCGGGCCGCTCGCGATCGCCAGAAGACGCCCGTGCTGGCCGCCAACGAGCAAGCCGCTTCGGAATGGCAATCGGTGAACGCCGACGACGTCCGCAGCGCGATGACGGCACGAGAACTCCGCATCTCGCGGGTCCGGGAAATGTTCTACGACAACTTCCGCAACGGCACCTTTCTCTTCAAGCCGACGCGGGAGGAAGTAGCGAGGGTTTATGGCCTCGCCGTATACAGCAGCGGCGAGATCCGCTTCGGCGTACCGATGGCGATCACGGCGCTCAACTGGGCGAAGCCCGACGGCGGCGTGGTGAGCATCGACCGGAAAGCGGAGCTGGGCGGGCCGATCCTCGGCAAGGCAACGGACATCATCGCAGCATGGCTCATGGCCCGCTACGCGAAAGATAAGCCATTCCGGCGCGGCGTGACCATCGTCTTTGAGCAGAGCTACGGTGCTGAAGGCGACAGTGCCTCAATCGCCGAAGTGACTGCAGTACTCTCGTCGCTCTCCGGATTGCCGATTCGACAGAATCTTGCCGTGACCGGCTCGATGAACCAACTCGGCGAGGTGCAACCGATCGGCGGCGTCAATGAGAAGGTCGAGGGCTTCTACGACGTCTGTGCGGCAACGCACGGCATCGAGAACAAGGGGGTCGTAATCCCGGCTCCCAATGCCCAGCACCTCATGGTCCGCGAAGATGTCGTGGAGGCGTGCGGAAACGGAAAGTTCTCCGTCTACGCCGTTTCGCGCATCGAGGAAGCAGTCGAGATCCTCTTCGGTCTTCCGATCGAGGAAGTCGACAAGCGCATCCGCGCCGCCCTCAACTCACGCAAGCGTTTCCCGCTGAAGCTTCCGCGCTTCGGCCAGAGACGGTAAACAACAACAAAGGACCCCGACGAAGTCGTCGGGGTCCTTCTCTTTCCGCACGCGTAAACGCTCTCCCGAAAAACGCGCTAGGCGTCTTTGCGCATCCGCCACGCCCGTTTCACGACAAAAAGATAGAATCCCTCCAATAGCCCGAGGGTGCCTACGACGAGCAACACGGAGAACCACCAGCGTTCATTTGCGCGCGCCGCAGCCCACAACGCCGCCCCCTTCCAGAGCAACGCCCATATCAGCCCCGCGAAAAACAAAAGCGGGTGCGCCGAAATCCATACGTCGATATCCGCAGCGCCCATAGCGAACCGTTTTATTCACCGGACACCGCCATTGTACCATTCTCGCGATACAAACAGAACGCACAACTCGCATGAGCCTCAGGTAAAGGATCCCGAAGTATCCCTGCGGTCTTGCGAAGCACTTCTTCGCCGCGTTCTTTATCGGCATCCATTTCCACCAAACCCGTTTTAAACTGCGCCGCACCCAGGCCATACGACGCCGGCCAGAAAAAGAGAAGGTAGCCGGTGCCGCTGGGCGCCATGCCGTTACGATCGAGGAGCAGGGCGTAAAGATCGAGCTGATGTCGATAGTGTTCGTGTGTATCCTCTTTGGTCGGATAACCGCGCGTCTTGAAATCAAACGGTGTGACTTTTCCGTCATCCTGCACGAGCAACTCATCGATGGCGCCCTTCAGTTCAATATCGTATTCGGGAAACTCCGCGCGGAGTCCTTTCCAGTTATTGCGCCATACGTCGAGTTTCGTCCGATCGGGAAACAAGGTTCCCTTCACTTTTCCCTCAATCTCCGGAGGAAGAGACCCGGCAGCTCGATGCTCGTCGAAATACCGCTTGAACATCTCATCCATACCTCCGGGCAGGGAGGGAAACGGCCCCGAGGGCCGTTTTCTATTCTCCCGAAAGTGCAGCCATAAACACCGCGGACACTCCAAGAGCATGCCGATAAGGGAAGGGGAAATACGGTACATGGTGCTTATTTTTCGTTGTCTCGCCACTGTTCCGCCGACCACTCCTGTTCCGGCTCCGTGATCTTAAGCTCCTGCCGCAAAGCATCAATACGATGGCGAAGCCGTTCTAGCTGGTCCGCATCGCCAATATCCGTTTTCCCCACCATATGCTTCTTGAGACCGTCACGATCGCGCCGAAGACGAGCGAGACCCTCTTCTTTCTCTGCCCGCTCCTCCGCCCCTCGCGCCGCACCGCCCATCTCATCGCCACGTTCACCTCTGCGAAATATCATACTCCCACAATAACAAACGCACGCAACGCTGCCAACCGTTGACGCCGAAAACCCCCGCCATGCCTTTCGTGCGCTACCTTAAAGACACGCTGCCGAAACGCCCGCTACTCCGCTCTGAACAGCAACGCCCTCGCGTATGCGAGGACGTGCGTCTTTGTGCGCCCGGGAGGATTCGAACCTCCGACCGTCTCCTTAAAAGGGAGCTGCTCTACCAGCTGAGCTACGGGCGCATTGTGGAAATCGACGAATAGCAGATCGGCAGATTGGTTAATGCGCAGATTTATAGATTAGCACAAAGGCGCTTTCCAAATATCTAATCGCCTATTCGCTAATCTGCTCGTTGCGAACTAATCCTCATTCACGCGGAGAATCGCAAAGAACACCACGGGTGCCAACGCCCAGAGAAACGGCAACGGATCCGCAAGGAGCCACTGTGCCACCGGCGCTGAAGGAGTGAGCGTTCCGCGCGGAAGCGTGGGAATGAAGAGTACGCCGAAAAGACCTGCCCCCAATATACTCGCCGCCGCCACCTGCCAGAGAATTCCCACGCCCCGGCCGGAGAATCGAAACACCGCGGTGACCGCACTCCCCGCGAGAAGCCATGTCGTGAAGGCAAGTGCGAGGAGAAATATTGCCGCGGGGGTCTGTGCCGGAAGGCCGGTTCCGAATCGTAGAAGGAATGTCCGCAGCGTGGGCAACATCGACGTCACGACGGATGCCACGTAGAGCCCCACGAGAAAAGGAACGAAGAACTTCCTCCCCCCGGTGAGGCCGAGCACGAAGAGCAGTACGGAAAGCGCCAGAAGGACGAGGAGATCTGCGGATAGGCCGGAGAGATCTTGCATACCACCGGAACGCTAGAGTTCGTCGGAGATTTCCTTGAGACGCTCGACCAAATGCTCTGATGGCTGCGGAGGAACGCGAGCATGTACGGTGACGTAGAGGTCGCCGCGGCTTCCTCCCCTCTTTGCGGGACTCCTCCCGCGCGGAAGTCCGT
>MHSZ01000026.1:0-4871 GCA_001824745.1 Candidatus Terrybacteria bacterium RIFCSPLOWO2_01_FULL_58_14
CTCCACGCTGCGCGCGACCACTGCTCCCATAAGCGTCCCCGCCTCCACAATGAATCTCTCACCGTCTTCACGGATGCCATGCAAGCGTATCAGAATGACCAGACCGCCAATACCGCGATCCGCAACGAACACATTGGTGCCGCCGGAAAGTACGGTCACGCGAAGCCCCTGCCGCTGTGCTCGCACAAGCGCTTCCGCTAAGGTCGCTCGATCTCGCACTTCGATGAAATAGTCGGCCGGGCCGCCGATTTTGAGTGAAGTGTAGGGAGCGAGCGAAACGTTACGCTGAAACTCCATAGAATATGCGCCGGCTCATCTTCTCCCAAGAACTTCGGGGCAAAGGCGCTATTGCAAAAACACATTCGAGCCGGCTGTATAGAAGTCGAGCTCCCGCTGATTCACGGTGGAGATACCCGAAGGATCGCCCCCGTGCGCAATCCACGTGGAACCGCAGTTATCGGGATTCGCGCAAGTAATCCAATGCTTCGTTGCATCGCCGTTCACTTCATAGACCCGCCACGTCACGGGATCCGCCGTGAGCGGAGCGCGCACCCACGCCGAAACCCGCAGCTGCGTGAGGAGATCCGACGAAACCACCTGCACCGCGTTCCAGGAGAGGTGCGGATAGAAGCCGAAAATGTCGGAGCGTACGATATGGCGGCGAAACCTCTCATTGATGATCCATACCTCCGGGAATCCTTCGCCGCGCAGCAGAGCGCCATCCGCGAAGGCCACATAAGAAAGAATATCGCATCGCTCATTTGTCACACTCCCCGCCGTGAGTCGCACACACGCCGCTCCCGTCGCATGTGCGGGAGCGATGAAACGCAATGTCTCATCATCCACCACCGTTGCCGCCACACTCTGTCCATCAAGCGCCACGCTTACGGCTCCGGTCGAAAATCCAAAACCCTTGAGTGTTACCATGACACCGCCGAAAGGAAGAATTTGTGCGGGGCTTGCGCTTGTGAAAAGCGGGCCGGTGGACGCGATGCGCTGAAACACTACGGTGTAGGTGCGTAACGGCTCATCGGGATAAGAGCCGGATTCACTTCCGGTCGAGAAGCCCGAAGTTTTCCCGGCGAGTGCTGGCACAACCGTAATTTCTCGGTACGTCGTCGCCTGGGCGATCGTGAGCGTCGCGCCACCAGAGGAAGGCGCCATCGCCCTCACTTCCTGCCCCCCATCAGCTTTCACGAGCAACACCTTCGCATAAATCGGGGTTGGGGAACTCATGGTAATCACGAGCGACTCCTGGTCAGCGCCGGTCGGCACGGCCTGAATCCACTGCCCTGCCCAGTCCTCTACCTGACGGACGGCGTTGACGGTCGCCGAAGGCCCAACCGCCGCCGAAAAGGTAGGGCTACCAACCTTCAGCGTTGACGCAGAAAGGTCTTGCTGCGCGTAAGCGTACACTGCGCCCGCGAGAGCGCTATTGACGTAGTTGGCGATGGCGAAGTTTTGGAACACGTCGGCGAAACGATCCGCGCTGCCGACCGCCGCAAAACCCACATCTAAAGCAGCGATTCCCTGCGATGCCGTCTTCATGCTCGTTCCCAGCACGCTTTCTCCGTAACGACCCGCGATGTATTGACCGAACAGGTTGACGATCCCGTAGTCCGCCGCCTCGTTCTTCCATTCCGTCACGCTCTCGTGCGGGCTCGCGAGAAAGGCCGAGACGCGCGAAGAGAGGTTCGAGGTGTTGTAGGGCGTATCGTAGCCAAGATGCGTCGGCGCGTATTCCGCACGAAGCTCATTGAGCCATACCTCTTCTTCCACGCCAAGAACTTTCTGCTTCTGATTGAAGTCAATGAGGTGCGTGAACTCATGCGCTGCAAAGGCGCGCAGGCGCTCCTGCTGACTCGCGAAAAACGCATTGAGGTAAATCATCTCCCGCTCATTGGATGCCGGTGCTTGCACTTTGGGAAACTCGTCGGTCGTGTCGGTGTAGCCCCCCGCGGTTTGCGTGAGTCGTGTGAGAAGAATCGTGATACGCACATCGCCGTCAATCCCCGGTTCCCATGGCGCGCCGTAAAAGACCGTGAGGCCGGGATAGATGGTGTTGTCAAACTCTTGCTGAAGATCTGCTGCAGCAGCAAGGAGGGCTGCTTGGCCGCTGGAAGAAAGAGAAGCGTAGTACGCGTCTTCCACGTACACGAGTGAACGCGTTCCCATCGCGCGCAATGTCGCGGTCACTTGCGTGCGGCCCGTCTGATCAAACGAGGCCTCCACGAGAAAGGAGATTTGCTCTCCGAGCGTGGCCGCAGTGATGGTTCCCCGCACTGCCGCCGATGCTACGGGGTCGGGACAGAGTGTAAGATCCGCGGGCAGAACGACCGCGTTGGCTCTCGCCGCGAAGAACAAAAACGCCCCGGCCACAGCCAGGGAGCACAACGCGCCCTTGCGGACGATGACTCCAACGGCGCTTTTGCCGAAGAAAATGGCTGGGATCATTCGGTATGATTTCGGACTCTCCCCGTACGCGCGTGCCAGGAGGGGGTTGACTCCAATTCTAAGTCTTTTGTGAGTGCCAGCCCTCCCGGCTTTTCTATTATACCAGATTCCGATAATCCGAATGCGGATTCGTGGGATTCGGATAAGATTCGTAGATTAGGATTATACGAGGGCACTGCAGTGCCCTCAAATAGGAAAAGACCTCGATGGTAAACCACAAGGTCTTCTCCCGACTTAGACAGAGGCCCGCCCGAAGGCGGATTCACTCACATCGGGAGTATAGCAGGCGTCCTTCCGTGTGTCAAGGGACGTTTGCGCGATAGCGCCTCTGGCGCTTCTCGAAACGGGAGATCTGGACGAGATTCCATCCCGCCGCGAACCATCCGAGGTTCCCCGATAAACTGAACGCGTCCGCAGCTGATGGGCCGCGCCGAATCCATCGGTGGCACCATTCTGCCGCTAACGCAGCCACGAGGGTAATACCGAGCTTGAGCGTAAGGATCTGGCCGAATCGCCGCTCTTCGACGAGCCGGCGAAGCAAGGGGTTCTGCTCCCGTAATCCCCGCTCCGTGCCGATCTTCGTGGTCCACACGTCCGCCGCCTGACCGCTGAGGGCGTACAGTGCCGATACTAACTGCAAAACTCTCCGCACGATTCTCCTCTGCCAATCCGCCCCAAAGCTTCGCTTTGGTTGGCGGATTGCGCATCCCGATCACCATCGGGGCTACCTTCTAAAGGTTCACTGCCGCCACCCTACTCCTCCGCGAACTTCCGGGCAAGAACGCGTCGCTACTCCCCTACGAACACCTTCATCGCAGCGGGAGAAAACGCGTCCGCCCACACCAACCACGCGTGGGCGCATCGCGCGCCAAGACATGCCGCGGGCGCGAAGTTCAATGTCAGCGCCGGTTCCGCGGTCACTGCCGTGAGCTCGCCGAGCAACGCAGGAGCAGAAGTGAGAGTGCCTTGCAAGGCATTCGCGAGTGCGAACGCCGAAACGCTCGTGAGTAAGAAGGTGCCGTCGTCTCGTGCGGCAAGGAACGGGGCGGCAATGCGAAGCCCTGTCGCGCTAACCGCCACCGGCTCACCCGCCGTCGCGCCTGCACCATCGAAGCGTTGCGCGAACAACGTGGTCTCCATCACGCCTACTTCGCTTCTCGCGTCACGGCTCCACACGAGAAGGAAGCCATCATCGGGTGTAACCACGACCCCGCGATAAGAGAGCGAGAAGGTCTGCTCTCCTATTCCCCCCTCAAGCGCTGCAAGTAGCGTGCCGGCGCAAGCATCAAAGAAGTTCAGACAACCGCCCTGGTTCCAGTTTATCGCGGTCGTATCGATAGCGACGGACCGAACGCCGTAGCCGGTCGTCCATGCGAGAAGACACATCGTCCCACGGCACGTAGCGCCGTTCACGCCCACCAACGAGCTGACGCCAAGAATATCGTGATAGGTAAGCGCCTCTGGCAAGAGGGGTACGCCGTGTGCCGGAACGGTCACGCTGCCCACGCGGTCCGTGCGCTGGAGGAACACCAGGAAAGCGTCATCGCCGAACGGTACGACGACTTCGGGGCGTGCGGTGTCGCCAGAGTCCGCGTTGAAGAGGACGACGGGTTCTGTATCAAGAACCGCGCCGTCTTCCTGGATCCTGACGCCTATCACCTTTCCGCCGAGTCCTCCGGTTCCCCAACTCACGAGGAAAACGCCGTCTTGAAAGGCGACGCGCGTGACGGGTGGATCCGCGCCGGGGCCTTCCGAAAGAAGCCAGGATGGGCCGAGAAGCGCACCGTCGTTGGCGATGGGTTGGGCCCAGACGCGCGCGGTGCCTTCCGCAGCATCACCCCACGTGACGAGGAAGCGCTCCTCGCCCTTCGTGATGTCGGGGTATTGCAGCCGCATTCCCGCTGCCTCTTCTGCAATCGTGAGGAGCACGGAGACAGGCGGTGGCGGACACGCGACAACCTCGATTGCATCATTCGCTGCACGCGGAGTCCCGACAATCGCTTTGCCGTCAGCGTCGTGCGCAGGACATGTCGGAGTAACGCTTGTGAACCACTCGCCATCTACGTCGCGCGCCATACTGGCTTTGGTGTTGAGATCTCCCGCAAGCCAACCGGTGGGGGTGCCGGTTTCGGGATCACGCACGGGCTCTACGAAGTCCACGAGCCGGCCAAGGTTGTCGCGAAGTTCAAGGCGCTCACCGGTGTTGTTCAGCGAGTCGCCGAACGGCGCGGTAATATCTGCGCTCACATCGGCCACCCTTGTATCGTCCGTTCGCTCAATGAGAAAGAGGCCGCCTATCGCAATGGTGTGGGAAAGCGGAATCTCCACGCCGGGGCTGTCTTCAGGATCATTCTCGTCGTAGCCCACGAGCGTCCAACCGGCGAGATCCACCTCTGCATCCTCTTCGTTGCGAAGTT
>MHSZ01000026.1:4890-7843 GCA_001824745.1 Candidatus Terrybacteria bacterium RIFCSPLOWO2_01_FULL_58_14
CGCTACCTCCACCTCCGGGAGGAGAAGGAGGCGGTGCCGGCGGCTCTGCAGGGGGCTCCGGTCCCGGTTCTGGCTGCGGCTCTTCAGAAGGCCCCGGCTCTACAGTCGGCGTTTCCGGAGGCCCGATTGGTTCCTCGATCGGAGGATTCGCGATGTTCTCGGCAGGAGGCAAAGAAAATGCCGGCGGCAGCGAAGCAGCGGGAGGAAGCGGCGCTCGAGGGCCGGGTTGCGGAAGAGTTGTTTCGCCTAATACCTCCCCTGCGGGCGGAGGATTCGGAGACGCTGCAGGCGGCTCTTGGAGCGGCCAGTCGGTTTGGCCTTCAAAGGGCAAGAGTGCGAATAAGCCCGCTTGCATAAGTTCGTTGTCGCTGTCGAACAACGATTGCACCTGTGCCAACGCAGCACCTCCCCATCCCCAAAGCGTTGTCGCAGCGTCCACGAGGACATTGCCTGCAGAAACGGCAAGCGACGCCGCGAGCTTCACCGTATCCACAACGAGCCCCACGGCACGCCCGCCAGTATCTACAGCAAACCCGATGACCGGGTCGCTCACGCCATAGACCACGTCTTTGGCTGTATAGATGAACCCCTGCGGAGGCGGCGTGTAGCAGTCGCGATCCTCGCGAGAAGGGAAAGTCGCAAGAGAGGCGAGTTGACTTGAAAGTGTTCCCAGAAGTGTCCGGGAGGCGCCGGGGAGGTAGGTCTTGGGGAAGCTGTGGCCATCGGGATCTACCGCCTGATCGAGCGGAATCATGATGTTGGCCGGAAGCGGCCGGGGCGCGAGAGTCCATTTTGCAGCGAACTCCACGTAACTGGTGATGATCCCGTCGTTGGAAGAAGTGAGATACGGCCCTCCTCCCGCAACGTACTGCGCGGGCGTGGCGATATTGTAGATGCCAAGCGACGCGGGCGGAATGCCGTTTTCTCCCAAATACTCGTGCATCGCGTTGGTGTAGAACGTTCCCTGCGAGTGGCCCACGAGCGCTAAGCGCTGGGTTTGGATTTTCGGCTCAAGATCGTTGAGTATCTGGATGAGATCGTGATCTTGAACGGCGTTGCCTGCCGAACTGCGAATCTGAACCCCCGACTTTACGAGGTCTCCCCCTGCAGCGTAATGCGAGGGATTGTAGCCAAGGAGAAACTCAACATCCGTGCGGCCGGTTTCATCGCGAAATACCTTCTCCAACAATTCCTGACTTGCCCTAGCCTCAGCTTCCGTATTCCCCACCCCGTTCACGAACACGACAGTATAACCGTCAGCGCTACACTCTCCGGCTGCCGATACGGAGATCGGCAATAAGAGTACGCCTATTGCAATGGTGGAGAGAAAAAATCGCATGCTCAATCAGGAAGCGTTGCCAAATCGATGTCGCAATCCTGCTCGCGCGAGCTGCCATACGAGGTCATATACCTGCGAGCGTTATCCTCGATCTTATCTTTTCGTGCGTCGCTATCGAATACCAACTCCCACACCTCATTCTTACGATTCTCAACGATGCGAAACTTCTCGGTCCATACTTCTTGCGGATCATCAAGCGTAACCGAAGGCCCCGTATCATAAATGCACCCTGACCCCCTCCCCTGTTGTTGCGCCGCCGCAACCAACGTAATCGAATCCGTCACGTCCTCCATTTCAAACTGCAGCGCTCGCGCGTACTGAAGCTGGGCGGCGCGGATGCGGGCCGATTCCGGGTGCAGCCGGTGAATCGCAAGCTCCACATCGTCGCGGATGCCATTGGTGTTCGCATCAATCCCGGCAAGCGTCCGGTTATTCTCTTCGGGGTTGGGCTCGGGCGGGAGATTCTCCCCCATCACGTCGGCGAGCGTAATGCGCTGGGCAAGGATCCACACGGCCTTCGCCTCGTTTTCCTTGATGCGCTCCAGCTCGAAGTAGCGGAATACGAGGAACCCCACAACCAGCAACACAAAAACAGCGAGCAGTATACGTACAACCCGCCATAGCCGCCGCAAGAAAAACCCTTTGGGCATCGGCACCATTGTTTTCCTAGCACGATTATTTCATCCCAACAACGCCACCTCTCAATATTCGGAGGTTCAACCTCCGTAGTCGAGAGTGGCATCTCGGATCTTGTCCAAATAGCTCACCGGCTCAATAAGCCATTCGCGAAGCCCGTGCATTTGCGCTGTCCCCAGCGGAATGCCAAGGTCGCGTACCAGCTCAAGATTGAGAACTGACGAAAAGTTCTTTTCGCCAAGGAAGTCCTGCAAGCTCGACCAACGATAGGTCTTCAGATTTCGCAGTGCTTTCTCGGGGTCACGGATTTCTTCGCCCTCCTTCCATCCCGAAGCAACTAACGCAATAGGATTCAGATGGATATACGAGACGAGATGGCGAAGATAACGATCTTCCATCACAACCCGCACTTGGTAGCGCCCTTGAAAGAGAACGCCGCTCCGCGCGTAACGCTCATTAAAATACATCGTGTAGCCGGTGCCGAGCTTTCTCATGAAGGCGGGAACCGCTGCGGACTCTCTCGCCCGCACAAGAAGATGATAATGATTGGGCATCAGGGCGTATGCAAGGAGAGACACGAGTGGCGTGCGTGCGCCGCGCCGCTCTTTCTCCACTACGGAGGTTGAACCTCCGTAGTGGAAATGCATATGCGGTGCGGGACGACGATCGTTGAACTCGAAGAGGTCGTGGATAAAACGGAGGCGATCTTTGTCGTCGAGAAAAGTTCTCCGCCTTTCCACTCCACGATTATAGATATGGTAGAATCCGCCGGCGATAAAACGAGGTCGCTGCATACCGTTCGACTCTAGCAACGATACTTCGGAGGTTCAACCTCCGAAGTATACACTCCCCCCGTATCCCACGCTTCTCTCTGCCCGCTTCAGGGTTGGAAGGTGACGGAGGGACCGGGGGTGTAGTGCTCGAGTTCCTGGCGGTTGATGACGGAGATTGCCGCATCGGTGAATGCGGCATCGTTGC
>MHSZ01000026.1:7855-9045 GCA_001824745.1 Candidatus Terrybacteria bacterium RIFCSPLOWO2_01_FULL_58_14
CGAAATGCTGCCACGTCATATCCATCCAGTGACGGCTCCCATCGGCATTCACCTCCCAAACACGGTAACTGTCCGCTCCCGCACAATCGCCGCACCGCACCCATGCAGCAGGACGGGCTGCGCCCAACTCCCCCACCGAACGCACCTTTGCCCAGAAGTTGGCACCGAGGTGTCCGTAGAACGTCGGCACAACGGCATCAACGAAGTGGCGGATAATCGTGAATCCGGAGCGTTTGCGGACTACAAAGACGCGGCTGTCGCCGTCTGCGCGCACGAGCTCGCCATCGGCGACTGCAGCGTCCTCCGGAGAGGCCGCGCGTTCAAGCGCCTGCGGGCTTGCTGCGGCACTTGCCACAATGCTCGCCTGCACCGCCGTGGAAATGTTGCCGGCACGGTCCACCGCCGCCACCGCGTAATAGTATTTCGCGCCGCTCAACACCGTTGCGTCATCGTACTGCGACGCTTGCACGTTCGTGCGCAGAAGCGTTGAGGGGTCAGGTGCGGTGGAGCGCAAGATGCGCGCATGGTGAAAGTCCTCTGCGGGATTTTGCCAGGCCAGGCGTACTGCCGCACTCACGACCGACGCCGAAAGATCCGTCGGAGGAGAAGGCAACGCAATATCCATCGGCCGCACCAAGGCGAAACGACTGAAGTGCGTGGCATCGTACGTGACCCTATTTGTCCCGGTGTCGAGGACGGCGTCTTCCAGCACATGCCAGTCCTTCTCGGCTTCATCAAAGGTCGCGAGCCGCAAATCGTTCTCGGAAACACCCTGCGCCAAGCGGTTCTCCTGATACGTGAAGCTCAACGCGAGCGGCTTCTCTGCAAACGTCGTTACGGACTGGCCCCCAGCAGCTGCGGAAATGTCGAAGACCGACTGCGCACCCATCGCAAGAACCGACGGCAAGGACTTTTGCGCGTATACCTCCTGCGCCGTAAACGCCTGAACCGTAAACGTCGTATCTTCTGTCGTTGTCCCCTCTTCCACCGTCACCGTTGCGGTTGCGCCGTCATTGGCTGATGTCTCCGTCACCGTGCCGCCGTCGGTGCTTGAGATCGTCTTCGTCTCCGTGTTCGTCGGCGCCGGCTCACTGGTGCCGCCGCTTGTATCACTTGATGACGGCGGAGGCGCTGATGTGTTGCCGCTTGCGCGAAGAATAATCGTTGCGGTACCCACATTATCAATGTTT
>MHSZ01000026.1:9052-10056 GCA_001824745.1 Candidatus Terrybacteria bacterium RIFCSPLOWO2_01_FULL_58_14
GACCGTCATGGTTGCCAGTAGCCGCACCTCCGTTATTGGAGAAAAAGATCCCCCTATCGGTGGTATCGAAAACGCCGTCTCCATCGAAGTCAAACGAGGCCGGAATGCGCATCTGGACGGTTTTCCCGGCGACAGCGGTAGTGGCAATGCCGAAGGTTACGAAAATCCGTAACGCAACTCCTGCTACCGTGTATGTCACGTTTACATTGTCACCGCATTCCCAATGGCCGCTTGCTCCATTCCACGGGCAAACGGAGTCCGCAATCGTATCTTCCGCTGGGCTGAACTGACCATTGCCATTATCAAACCACCACTGCACTCCGCTAATGTCCGTCGCGTTCACCGCGGTGCCCAGATTGCCTACAGTCACGGCGTCAATGGTATCGGCGTTGTACTTCTCGCTATAGTCCGTATCGAGATAGAGATCATCATCTTCAGCCAAGCTGTACGTGCCGCCGTCGTTGCCGTCGATATCACGAAAGCCGATAAGCGACGTCGTGTTCGAACCAAGATCGTTCGTTGCGCCCGTATCCGCTCCCAGAATGACCGTGCGAACCCCCACGTCGCCTATGCAGTTCCCGTCAGCATCGTGAACGATATTCGTAGGGGCAGTCGCGCCATTCGTATTGCCGCACAGCGTTGTCCCACTGTTCACAAGTTGGACTAAAGCGTCGCCGGCGGCTATGGCCCCGGCGGCACCGGCTGCAGTTGAGGCGTCGCCATCGCCATCAAGAAACGTATCCGCGTCAATCGGCGGTAAGGTAATATCCAGGCCGACGAGGTTCGTGTTCCCCTGTGGAACGTTTCCACCAGCAGCGCCGTTATTCGTGAACACCGGCGCTGCAGCTTCCGCCGGCAGCGGAGACAACCATACCGGACCGCCACCGAGCGGCCCAAAGAGCAGAGCCGGCAGCGTGAAGAGCAATGCGAGACGACGGAGTATCTTCCTCGCCATATGCGGTCAGTATATCAGGGAAGGAGGCAAAGCGCCCCCGCCGAAAGGC
>MHSZ01000026.1:10106-10205 GCA_001824745.1 Candidatus Terrybacteria bacterium RIFCSPLOWO2_01_FULL_58_14
ACCTCGAAGATGAGGTTAGTGGCGAGAGAAGAGTCGCCTGCGGCTACACGGCCGGCAAACTGCTCCCACGTCATTTGCATGTGATGGCGCGTGCCGTCG
>MHSZ01000026.1:10215-10716 GCA_001824745.1 Candidatus Terrybacteria bacterium RIFCSPLOWO2_01_FULL_58_14
CCCACACTTTGCCGTCGGCGCCGCGCACCCACGACGAGGTCAGAGAGGAGCCGAGCGAATCCACGCCAACAATAGCGCTCCACGCAGCCGAGCCGCCGAGATGCGGATAGACATCGAAGACGCCTGCGGTCACGATATGGCGCACGATTGTAAGCCCCTCCACTTTCTTCGTCACGTACACCTCCGTGGCACCGGAGGAACGCACCAGCGTGCCGTCGGCAACACTCGCGTCCTGCGGCGAGCTCGCCGACGGTGTCGTCTCTTCTCCTGTCGGCGTTTCTTCTGCCGGAGGGGCTGCAGCGCCGGTCGGCGTTGCCATTACTTGCGTCGTATTCGTGGACTCGTTGCCGCCTGCGTCTACCGAGCGCACGGTGTAGTGGTACGTCGTGCCGCCAGTGACGCTCGTGTCCGAATAAGTCGTGCCGGTCAAGCCGCTTGCGATGGCTGTACCAAGAGTCCCATGAACTTCGGACCGGTAGATTTTTTCGGAAGCGAAGTCGG
>MHSZ01000026.1:10726-11318 GCA_001824745.1 Candidatus Terrybacteria bacterium RIFCSPLOWO2_01_FULL_58_14
TCCCGATAAACGTCATGAGATTCGCGTTGGTCACTGCCGCGCCGGGCGGGCCGTCGTGCCTACTCACGTTCGCAGTTCCGGCATTGGAGAAGAAGATGCCGTCTTCGTTCGCGTCGTAGCGGCTATCGGCATCGCCGTCGGCAAACGTCGGAACGCGCATCTGGACGGTTCGGTTCACTGTCGGGCTCAATGCCGTGTCGATCGTCACGTAGATTCTTGGAGCAACGAGGCCGGTAATGAGCACGAGCGTATCGGTTGCGGGGGTATCATCGCGACAATCCCAGCTTGCGCCCGCGGCGTTCCAGAAACATCGCGCGCCGCCGGCAACGCCCGGACCCGCGAGTAAGAGATCTGATCCGGACTGGAAGCCCGCACCGCCGCCGTTCTCAAGCCACAGCATGACGGTTACGATATCTGTCGTGTCCACCGCAGTGCCGGCATTCTCCACCACCACGGCGTGCACCGCATCGGCGCGGTAGAACAGAGAACGGTCAACGTCGTCGTAAATATCTTCGTCGTTGCTTGCGTCGACATCTCCCGTTCGGTTGTACACGTTGGCGCCGGCGGGATCGCTGTGAACCATTCGGGTAAG
>MHSZ01000026.1:11371-11632 GCA_001824745.1 Candidatus Terrybacteria bacterium RIFCSPLOWO2_01_FULL_58_14
TCGTTTCCGCGGCACCATCCACTCCGCAGTTCGCCTCGTTCACTCCATCATCAAGCCAAATCGAAGTGATCGCATTCGCATCCGGAACTGCTCCACCGTCCGCATCACGAGCACAAATGTTATCCGCAAGCACAAACCGCACAAACGCAGCGCCATTGGCAATTGCCGCCTGCGCACCGGCCGCAGTGCTGTCGCTGCCGTCGCCGTCAAGGAACAACTCGTCGTCTGCAGCGGGCAAGGTGATGTCGAGGGCAAGAAGAT
>MHSZ01000026.1:11679-14292 GCA_001824745.1 Candidatus Terrybacteria bacterium RIFCSPLOWO2_01_FULL_58_14
TGCGCATCCGATGAAGGAACTCCGACGAAGAAGCCGCCGAAAAGCGTGAAAACCAGGGCGAACGCCGTGAAAATGCTGATGAAACGCGATGGGAACGTCATAGTATGCATAGAAAATAAGGACGCGACCTATCTAGTATAGCAGAAGGAGGGGCAAGGCGAATGTTATCCACAATCAACGAGTTCCAGGTTTAAGGTTCAAGGATTACGGGTTCAAGAGTTCAAGGGGTTTCCCCTATTGGATGCCCATGCGCGGCCAGCAGATCGGTTGAGCGAAGCTCGTTTTCGCCTTTCTGCCGCTTTCCACGAAGGTGCCAGAGATTTCCTTGAGGCAGAAGCGTATGCCTCCCGATGGCGCCTGTGCTGGTGCGCCGGAGCTCGGCAACGGCACGATGCGAGACGCAATATCCTCTGCCCAGTGCCCGTAGATGCTCACGGGGATATCCGCCCCGCCAGGGAATACGCGCGGCAGCGGACCTTGCGGAAGCACGATAATCTGTTTTTCTGCCTCGTTTTCCACTATCCCCTGCTCAAGTCCTTCGGGGTTCTCCGGAGGAAGCTGATCGAACACGGCGGTACCGTTCTCAAATGCGGCCACAGAATACACGTGATCGGTATAGAAACGTAACCACGCTTCGGGAATCTCTGCGTCGGATGCCCCCTCTTTTACAACCACGATGCGCTCAAGCCGGAAATCTTCCTCTGTTGGCACGAAAAAGCGGAAGAGCGCGAACTTCCCTTTGCCGAAATCAAGATCGCGGGGAAAGTTCACGGTTTCCAAGTCCAGCTTCATGACGCCCTGGAGGATGACGGTGTCGTCCTCTGCCGGAACTGTTGAGGTCGGACCTCCGCGCGGAGGTCCGACCTCGCGTGCGCGGTCCGACATCAAAAAAACCGCTGCTCCAACCGCAAGAATGGCCGCGGGGAGCACCCAGAAGGGAACGCGCATACGCTAAGGTTCAAATGTTCAAGGGTTTCAGGTTCAAGGGGTTCCGCCGAAGGCGGATCCGCCTCTGGCGGACAAGGGTCATCAGATCTGAAAGGTTCCCAGGAATCTCTCAAAGACGTCCTCGCACTCTTTTCTCCGCGGGTGCTCCACGAAGTTTCTTTGCTCATTGAGCAGTCCTTTCATACTCATCTCCGCGATAACAATGATATCGCCTTTCGGAATATCCACCTCCCGCGTCACGTTCTCCAGGTGCCCCAAAATCGTGAGGACGGCTGCGGGCCAACCACCGACGACGATGGTACCTACATAACGATGCTTCTCCTGCGGTTTTGGCCCGGGAGGGTTGAGCTGCTCGGTCAAGCCGGACGCGGAAAGCAGCCCGTCGTTGCTTCCAAGACGAAGTGTCATGCTGCATTCGGGGAAATCCTCGCGCCCAATGCCCACGAGCGTGGAGTTCAGCAAGGCGGCCCGCCATCCATCGGGCGCTTGCGCGGCAAAGGCATACTGTTCGTTCGTGACGCGATCGCGAGCGCTTTCTTGATCGGCGGGAAACACTTCCCACCCGGGGATCGTCTCGGAAGAAGAGCCCGGATCCTTGCGGGAATCCATCATAAAGAGGGCGGCGACGATAACGGCTGCCGCAAGCAGGGTGACGATAACGATACCGATGAAGATTTTGAGCTGACGGTTCATACAAACTAAACTCTAAACCCTAAACTCTAAACACTAAATAAACACTAAACACAAAACTCAAAAAGATGCAAAACTAGCGGGACTTTGTGACGATAGCCCCGAATATTTTCATAAGCTCAGTCGCTTCCCGAAGAAGGGCTTCCTTCTCCTGCTCCTGATCCGGCTTCGGTTCAGAAAGGCGGAGCCAGTAAATAGTTTCCTTCGCCTCCTTGCGGGAAATCTTCGCGCGCATGGCAAAATCCTTCTTGCTCAATGCCTCTTCGGCTTCAATATAATTCGCGCCAATGGAGCCCCCGGAACGTATCCCCTGCTTTGCAACTTCAACATTTGAAAGGGTTTTCTGCAGCTGGTTGAAATAATGATTTGCGCGTTGCGCAAACCGTAAAGTCCTCTCGCCGAGATCATACGGTTTTGAGTTTTGAGTTTCGGCCATTGTTTAGGATTTAGGGTTTAGAATTTAGGGTTTCTGCGTCCACAAGACGCAGCGTTCTGGTCATGCGGCGGGCGTGGGCGCTATCGATCCTCTCCTGCTGTGCGCCGCCGGTGAACAGCGCCTCGATGACATATCCCCTACCTTCTGGGTTCTCCTCCTCCGAAGCGCCCGAAGCATCCGCTCCGCTTGCGACCATCAACGTCAGATAGGAAAGATTCGTCGTTTCCGCCACAAGCAGCGGATCAGCGCGGTCGCCCTTGGGCACGCGCGCCTCATACGAGATGCCCACGCCGACGCCCGGCAAACCGAAACGGCTCGATAAAAGCGAGTCGGCGAGCGCTCGTGAAGAAAACTCTCGCGAGAACCGTTGATCAAGCGCGTCAAGCGAAATCGGCTCCTCTGCCGGCAGCGCCCGGACGGTGTAGATCGCCGTTCCTTCCGGCGCGGTGAAAGTCACGACGACGTTCGCGCTTCCGGAGGGACAGTCCCCCTCGACTGCGCTCGGGACGAGCCCCTCGGGGGGGCAGTCCCTCACGGCC
>MHSZ01000026.1:14312-15257 GCA_001824745.1 Candidatus Terrybacteria bacterium RIFCSPLOWO2_01_FULL_58_14
CGCGGAGGAAATCGAGCGAAGCGACGAGTTCCCGAAAGACGCCTTCGTAGAGCTCCCGTTCCACTGGGGAAGCCGTTCCCGGAAGCTGCAGCGAGATTTCCCGCGGGGTTTTCGGCTCCTCCGGTCCGGATTCCTCAAAGCTGTCGAGGAAAAAGGCCTCGATGATTCTCCTTCCGCCTGGTTCGTCTTGCACGAGAAGGATGCCTTCGCGATTGTCCACGGAAAGGAGCTCCCGCCCGACTGTCGCGCGGCGGCTCACCGCCTGCTCGTAGCGGGCGGCGACTTCATCGAGGTTAGTGAACGGCTGGCCGGCTCGCCACGTGCCGACCTGTATGAGGACGGATTCGCCCCGCTCCCCTTCTTTCACCACAGAAACGGGGTTGCTTGTCTCGTCGTCCGGCACGATGATCTCAAAACCGGGCGGGTAACGGAATGCAATGTTATTGATATCTGTCACGTGCTCGGGCCATTGGGCAGGGTTGCCGAACTGGCAGGAAACGCAAGTCGCCCAGAGGAACCAGGCGAGGTAACCCGCGGTGACAAAGGCCGCAAAGGCGACAATGGCGGCGAGGATTTTGAGGCGGCCGTCGATTCGAGAAAACCTCATAGCGCTCCTACGATACACGGTCATCGCTATTGCCTCAAGAAAGTTAGATAGGATGTCCCGCTGGCGGGCGGGATACTAAATCGCACAACCGCTCGTTTTGACTCGCGGGCGCGATTTGCATCAGCACAAAGCACCCCGGGGGCGCATACCGGCATAGGGACACAAATCCCATATGCGAGTCAAGGCCAAAGTGGGGTGCTGGGTGCAAGAGTCGAAGGTTCTGTTTCGTAGTCCCTCGGTCGCCGTAGGCGCCCTCGGGATTAACTAGCGCGCGCCAATCAGGAGATGACCCGAAGGTCATCTCCTTCTTGGGCGCTAGTTTAATTCGTCTGGTCCGG
>MHSZ01000026.1:15272-15672 GCA_001824745.1 Candidatus Terrybacteria bacterium RIFCSPLOWO2_01_FULL_58_14
GGAGAGGATGTAGTACCCCCCCTCCGCTGCGTTGATGGTGTAGATACCATCGGGATCGCCACCTGCCGCAGTCCACTCGTTGGCGCAGTCCTGACCGGCAACACTATCGTCGTTGCAAGTAAGGTGGTGTGCCGAACGATCATCGTTGATCTCGTAGACCGCAGTACCGCCTGCCAGACGGACCCATGCAGACAACGTGTAACCGTTGAGTGCTGCGTCAGTCACGGTCTGGACCATACTCCAGAACGGTGACAGGTGCGGATACCACACGCCCATCTGGTCGGAGAGCACGTGGCGCTTGAAGGTCTTGGAGCCAACGACTTTCAGGACGTAGACCGACGGCCCGGTTCCCTGGACGAGCGAACCATCGCTCACCGGGGACGGCGGAGGCGCCAGACCG
>MHSZ01000026.1:15735-16876 GCA_001824745.1 Candidatus Terrybacteria bacterium RIFCSPLOWO2_01_FULL_58_14
ACCGTGAACTGAGCGTTCACCACTGCGAACGTCAGGTTCTGGTAGTTGTTGTTGTTCCCGATGGCGCCGTTTGCCGCAATCGTCTTACCCGCAACGCTGAAGCCGTTGGATGCGAGCACGCCGTTCACGAGCGTCCCCGCGGCATTCAGCATGGTCTCCGAGAAGGTAGCCAAGAGCTGGTCGATCATCTTGTCGCCATCGCGGTCACGCAGCAAGAGCTGCTTCAGCATCGGAGCCACGCCATCCCGCGACGGGAAGTCGCCGGCACCGTTGGTGATGTTGAGGTCAAACTGCGTGTTGTTGGCGGCGTTCGCGTTGAACGTCGCGATCTTGTTGCCCGCGAGGTCGGCAAGTGTGGCCTGCACGTACTTGAGCTGCGGTCGCGCACCCGTGTCCTCTGCGGCCTCTCCGTAGCTCACGATGAGGCGCGAGTCGTTCCCGCCATTCACCGTCGCCACCGAAGTGATCGTAAGGTCAGGGCTCACTGCGGTTGTGGAGCAGGCGAAGTTGTCACCCGCCGCACCGCCACAGTTTGCCGGAGCAACACCCAGCGTGTTCACTGCGAAGTTGGCACCTCGAGCCGCCCCAAACTCTGTTGCGACAATCGAGGTGGGGCTGATGAGCCCGCCGAACTCCACGATGAACGAGTCGAGAATGCCATTTGCATTCGCGTCGTTGGTGGTGATCCGGAGCACCGGAGGAGCTGCAGCTGGCGTGACTGTCAGCGCCGTTGCCGCAGCCAAGCTCTGTTCCGCGCCGCCGCCCATAAGTGCGTCAATCACACCGCCACCAGTCACCGGACCGGGCGCCGCGTTGCCCGCCAGGTCATAAATCTCGTTTGCGCCCATCATCACCGTATCTGCTCCGGTGAGGGCCGCAGTCGCGCTCTCGGTTGCCGTAGCCGTCACCACGCGGCCGGTCACGCTCACGGTCACGCCGTTTGGCATCGCGTTTGCGCCTCCACCGATCGCCCAACCGAAGTCAGACGGACCGTTGAAGAACGCGTCGTTTGCGTAGGACGTCCGGAAGGACGACGCTTGCAACGCCTCCGAGAAGGTGAAGACGAGCGTCTCACCATTTTCCCAGATGTCGTTGGAGGTTGTCTCGTAGAGCACCACGCCGTTGGGTGCTGCGAGCAGCA
>MHSZ01000027.1:0-2463 GCA_001824745.1 Candidatus Terrybacteria bacterium RIFCSPLOWO2_01_FULL_58_14
TCGTCACGAGGATTTTCGCCTTCGCAGGAGAATAACGAATCGCATTGGAGAGGAGATTTGCGATCACTTGCCAGAGAATCTCTCGATCCATGGGAATCTTCGGTAGAGGATCGGGCGAAGCGACAATCTCCAGAATCTGTAATTTTTCTTTCATCATCGCGCCGAAGGTCTGCGCGATCTCTTTGGTGAAGTCCTTCAAATCCATCGGTTGGGGGTTCAACTGTACGCGCCCTGCCTCCACTCTCGCCGACTGCAGAAGGAGATTCACGAGATTCGCCATCCGGAGTGTCGATTGGTATACGAACTGCACGAAACGCCGCTGTTTTACGACGAGTTTCCCCGCCTGTCCCGCAAGGAGCATCTCGGAAAACCATCGCATGGATGTGAGCGGTGTGCGAAGCTGATGCGAGGCGACGGAGATAAAGTTCGTCCTCGCGGCCTCCAGCTGCTCCTCTTGCGTGAGGTCGCGGAATACGGCAACGGCCCCTGTAATCTCATCGTGTTCCCGCAGCGGCGACGTAACGAGCCCGATGGGAATACGGCGCCCCGCAGACGTCTCGAGCTCAACATTATCCCCCATCCCCACCACGACCACTTCTCCTCCCGTCAGAGAACGAATGATCGGCCGTTCGGGTCCCGAGAGCACCTGGCTATTTTGCCGAAGCGTCACGAGCGTGTGAAGTGCTACTCCGACCGCCTCATCCGCGCGCACGCCAAGCAGTTCCGCTGCTACCGGATTGACCAAACGCACCCGCTCATCGCGGTCGATCAAGAGCACCGCTTCCCCCATGGAACGCACGACCCCCGCGAGCGTGCCGCGCTCACGTTCCGTCGCGACGATCTCCGCTTCCAGCTGCCGGCGCGCCGTCCGCGTTTCCGCAACAAAATACCGCATGGCATGTGCGAGATCTTCAAACTCATCACCCGTGTTCACGTCGGGAATTATTTCTTTCCCTCCTGCCCGTGCGCGCTCAACGCCGGACATTAAAATGCGCGTCGCCCTCCCGACATCGCTCGTAATGAATATCGAATTCACGATCGAGGCGCCTAAAATAGACAGTCCGCCAACGATCAACGGCCATACGAGCCATGGCCACGCGGTGTACCGGTCGAGAACGCGCATCGTCACCATAACTTTGCGATCGAGTGCGGGAACCGAGAAAAACGCAATCACCTTTTCCTCGCGAAAAAAATCCGTGAGTACGCCATCGCGCTCCTCCTCGATGACCTGGCGCGTTGTCGGCGCAATGTTCTGAGAGGATAACGCTTCCTCTGAGGCAACGATCTCAATTTGGCCGCGTAATTCCAAGCGCACCTCCTTGAGAAGATCGTTAAGGGCCGCTTCGCTTTGAATATTCTGTGTTTCCGGCGCGACGCGCGAGAGCGTCGTGCGCGCCTCCTCCACGAGCGTTTCCCGCATAAAAACCTGGAACCCTTGGAGCCCCAACGGAACGAGCAACGATATACTCGCGCCCGTGACGCCAAGAAACATCCACAGCGCCCGGAGAGAGAACCGTCGCTGCGCCCTCCGAGGCACGGCGTACCGCTCCTCAAGACGCCCCCGAACAGTGCCCAGGAGCCGGTCAATGGTCAGAACATAGAAGTCCGCAAGGAAAAACGAAATCGCGAAGCCGGTAACGAGGGTCTTGGACCCCTCGAGCCACGGCTGCGCACCCCACAAGGACGACTGGAGAAATGCGACGAAATATCCCAAGAAGGTGATCAGGAACGCCAGCAGCCCCACGTACAGAGGAAAACGCAGCGTTGCGATGAAGAGTGCTGTGGCATCGCCCGGAGAAGGCGTACGCCCCTCGACGAACCGCGCGATTGACCGGAACTTCCAAAGACACAACGTGATGAACGCCGCCGCGAAAAACGGCACCTCCCACACGAACTCAAACGCGCTCAAGCTCACCAGCAGCAGGTCGCTCGTGCTGGTGAAAAACGCATAGAAGGGCGCGAAACCCCAATACCACAGCGCAGCCCCGCCCCACAAAAGCACGGCGAGCTGAACACGAAGCGGGAAGCTCTGCGATGCGCGAGAGAACAAAAGAAGGAACAACGCATTGATGAGGGCAAGGGTCGTCGTCATCCCTAAATGGATCGGCCAGCTCATCGGCGCGCGTCCCAGCAGGGCGAACAACGTGTACAGCAAAGCCGCCGTAGCACTCGCGACGACGATGAAAAGCGCTCGAAAAACACGCCGGCGCGCTTTATCGTGCTCCTCTCCCATACGCATCATCGCTCATGACGCCCGTTTCACGCCCGACACTCTCACGCCGAAACCCCCGTTGCGCCGCTCTGGAGCTCCTGCCGCACCTTGGTGATAACCTCATCGATTTCATAGCTCGCCTTCACAAGGAATGTCGTTGCCCCAAGTGCTAAAGCTCGATCCACATCTTTTGCGCTCTCAAGATTCGTGAGCACAATAACAGGAATGTCGCGGGTCTTCGCATCGCTTTT
>MHSZ01000027.1:2507-2728 GCA_001824745.1 Candidatus Terrybacteria bacterium RIFCSPLOWO2_01_FULL_58_14
GATCCAAGAGAATGAGGTCGGGATGCTCGCTTGCCGCAAGATGCAACCCGGTCTCCCCGTCGCGTGCGGCGACCACGGCGAAGCCCTCTTTCTGCAACGCCCCCCCCAGCGTTGTTTGCAACGCCGCTTCGTCCTCAACGAAAAGAATTTTTTTCATAATGCTTTCAATCCTCGAAGGAGAGAAAAGCGCCTCACGTATTCCCCCGCCGATTACTTGCGGT
>MHSZ01000027.1:2789-6805 GCA_001824745.1 Candidatus Terrybacteria bacterium RIFCSPLOWO2_01_FULL_58_14
GGCGTTGGATGCGCGGAAAAAGCGCTCGAAAACATGCGCTTGGTCATCGCGGGGGATGCCTTCACCGCGATCCTCAATAGAAACCTTCGCCTGAGATCCCTCGACCTCAAGAGTTACGAGCGCTTCGGAGGGCGACCGGCTATATCGGAGGGAGTTATCGAGCAAATGCTCGAGCACAAAACGCACCTGGGAGCGGTCGGCGCGAACCTCCACGTCCTCATCGGGTACGCGAACACGCACCGCGACATGAGCCGTACGAGCATACTTCTTGAACGACTCGGCGGCCTCGGAAACAAGCGTGCGCAGCGAGAAGGGTTCAGCTCGCATGGCGCTCAATCCGGATTCGATCCGGGCGATGCCGAGAATCGACGCGACGAGCTGCTGCATTTGATGAATGGCGTTGCGTGCGACGATGACATATTGTCCCCCGTCTCCGGAGGGCGGCGCTTCTTTCGTGAGGAGCTCCAAGGCCCAGCGGGCGGCCGTCACTGGTGTGCGAAGTTGATGGGAAACGATATTCATAAAATCTACCTGGATGCGATTCGCTTCGGCGGTGCGCTCAAGGGCATAGATGATAATGAAGGTCTGTACTAAGAGAAATCCCGCGAGTGCGAGCGAGGTGAGCGCCACGCTGTAGGGATCGAGTTCGCCTGCAAAAATGAAATAAAAAACGAGGATCGTGCCCACCGTCACGCCCCCCATCACCACGAAGAGCATCTGCGGACACTGCCAAAGCGGAAGAGGATAGTGCTGGCATTGCCGCACGAGATTGAGTTCTTGCAGTAGGCGTTCGCTCAACGTTTCGGCCCGCGGGGTCTGCATGTTGGCATTATAGCACGCCGGCATTACCGTTGCGCCGCATGCCTCTCTCCGATACGATACGTGCGCGGAGAAATGGAAGGGATAGGGGTGAACCAGAGCAAAGCACGGTTCACCCCTATCCCAAACCGTGGTCGCCTCGGGCGAACTCTGGTGTGAGGTGTGGTGTGGCGGTAAGGCGCCCCGCTGGATAGCGGGAAGATCGCGAGTCCAAAATAGTTGTTCCTACGATAACCCCTTCGGGGTGTGGCCTAGTGGTAGGGCGCCTGCTTTGGGAGCAGGAGATCCCGGGTTCGAATCCCGGCACCCCGACACCAATTTCGCTCCCGACGTAACGTCGAGACTGCGAAATTGAGTGTCCGACCGTAAGTCGGAGCTTCCGAAAAAGCGTCCCTCTGGACAGCGGGAATCGGCGGTTCCCCGCCTGCCCTCCTTCGACGGGTAAGCCGGCGGGCAGGGAATCCGCCCACCCCGACTTCGCGAACCGTAACCCGCTTCGTCGGGCGAAAACCGACCAAACAATGATTTTGTTTCTCTTTATACAGAATCT
This sequence comes from Candidatus Terrybacteria bacterium RIFCSPLOWO2_01_FULL_58_14, assembly GCA_001824745.1. GTDB lineage: Bacteria > Patescibacteriota > Minisyncoccia > Terrybacterales > 2-01-FULL-58-14 > 2-01-FULL-58-14. Next base: position 4,159 of record MHSZ01000027.1, read on the forward strand.
CGCGTGAGATTCTGTATTATTTTACTAAAGCATCATTTGACTTATTATATAATTTATGATATATCCTCATATAGTCAAAACTGTTCGCTCACAATCCAGAGTCCAACAATGAGGAGGTGGTCTACACGAAACCGCTTATCGGTATTATCGGCTCCAAGGGGAAATACGGCCGATTCCTCAAGCGCTTGTTCCTCGCGTATGGTTGCGAGGTAATCGGCGCCGACGCGCAGGACGGACCGAATGTGGACGAGAGAAATCGCGCGGTCGTGGAACAGGCCAACGTGGTCATCTTCTCGGTACCGCCTCGAGTTGTCGAAGGGGTTATCAAAGCGCTGATCGCCCACTCTCGTCCAGAACAGCTCTGGATGGACGTCACCTCGATCAAGGTGATCCCCGTATCGGCGATGCTCACATCGCGAGCTGAGGTGGTGGGCCTTCATCCCATGCGTGCTCCTGGGGAATCCCTGGCAGGACACGTCGTGGCGGTGTGTCCGGAACGGCTCGATCTCTGGAAATCGTGGACAGCCGATTTCCTTGCCTGGACGGGCGCCCGGCTCAAATTCTGCACTCCCGAAGAGCACGATCGGAAAATGGCGGTGGTGCAGGGCCTCGTCCACGCCATGCAACTCACCATGGCAGCAACCATCCGTTCTCTCGATGAGGATGTCCACGAGACCCTCAGCTTCACCAGTCCGGTGTACCGCATTGCGCTCAGCCTCATCGGACGCATCCTGCAACAAAACGCAGACCTCTACGCTGACATCCAGATGCTCAATCCCCATGTCCCGCAAGTCCTGAGTCAAGCCGAAACCGAACTGCACAGATTACGGGAAACGGTGATCGCCCAAAATCATGAACTGTTCGTTCAACAGTTCGTCGCGAGCCGAGAACACTTCGGTTCGGAAGACCTGAACGATGCCTTCGCCCTGTTCGAGGAACTCAACCAGCTACTCGCTGCTCGATCAAGCGAACGCCAGGTGTGTCTCCAAACTCGCGAAGATCGACCGGCTCTCCTCCGCGATATCACCGACCTTTTCGCCGAAGGAGACATCAATCTCACGCACATCCATTCATTTGAGGCCGCGCAAGGACATCGCTTTCTCGTGGGTCTCGACCGACCCCGGGAAGACCCTGCAGTACAAGCGGCACTCGCCCGGATAGCCGAACGTGGTTTGGCCAGCGAAATGGAGTAAACACGAATACGGCAGCGCCTCGCGGAGTTCCCATCAAGGAATCCCTCCACGGGGCGCTTCTTCCTTTCTTAACTTTCTGCTACATTTGGTAAGGAAATCCGCCTTCGCTAGGGCTACGGCGGACGCTGAAATTTTCAACGGCTCACGCGGTTCGGCGGACAATTTCGCGGGTATCGTATAATGGCATTACCTCAGCTTTCCAAGCTGATGATGCGGGTTCGACTCCCGCTACCCGCTCGCGAAACGAGCCCGCCCTGAAAGGGGCGGCTGCTCTTTTCAGCGTCCCGAGGGACCGGAGGAAATCCCGAGCGAGCAAAGCGAAGTCCCGAATTACGCGAGAGGCGAATGCGAGGGAAAATAAAACGAAACAGGGCTACCCCTTCATTAGTGCCCGAAGTCCCTCCAACGACCCCTCGCCAAACGTTTCTCCTTCCAGCTCACTCAAAAGATTGCGTCGGTCAAATACCTTCGGATGTGCCATTTCAAGAACAAACGTCGATATCTTTTTATAAAATAGCCCAAGACCGGGCCTGAATCGGATCACCTTCTTGAGCTCGCGCCGAAAGGTCTCTTCGCTTCCGTAAAGCCGCAGATTGAGCTTCTTCCCCGCAACTTCATCGAGAAGGTCAGCGATCTCGCCGATCTTCGGGGCTTTGTCGCCGCTGGTGAGGTGATAGCAGAGATGCGCGAGACGCGGCTTGAGCAGTAAACGAACTATTGCAACTGCGACATCGTGAGCTGTCACAATATCCAAAGAGTCCTTTCGATCACCCGGCAAAATGGGGAGAAACCCCTTCCGAATAAGAAATAGGCCGAGCGTGAGAGCGCTGACGGAGCTACGGAATCTTTTCTCATACGGCGTGATGATCAGCGAAGGGCGAAATATTGCCATCGGAAGCTGACTCGCAGAGACCCTCATGAGCGCCTCTGCCTCGTATTTGCTCTGTTCGTAGGTATTGAGAAACCCTTCTCCGTGCGCGAAATCGTCTTCTCGAATCAAGCCGGTCCTCTTGCCGGCAACAAAGGCGGTACTCAAAAATCCAAACCTCTCAAGATGCACGCACTCCTCTGCCAAGCCCAGCATCCGTTGAGTCATCCCAACATTACTGCGCCTTGCCGTCTCGAGGGATAAATCGAACCGCGTCGATGCCGCAGCATGAAGAATATGAGTCGTTCGCAGGAGAAGGCCGGCGTAGTCCGTCTCCGATAGGCCCAGGCGTTCTTTCGCAAGGTCGCCTCGTATGACCTGAACGGCGTTCGCATGTCTACGAATCAACGAAGCGGCTCTCATCTCTGCCTCGTATTGAGAGGGGGCCCGAATGAGCAATACCACCCGATGAGGAGATGCGAGAAGTTCACCCAGAAGAAGTTTCCCCAAGCTTCCTGTCGCCCCCGTCAGAATGATCGTTTTCTCGTCCATGTCGCCTCCACTATACAGCTCCGCGGTCGCCTAA
>MHSZ01000027.1:6825-9196 GCA_001824745.1 Candidatus Terrybacteria bacterium RIFCSPLOWO2_01_FULL_58_14
GGGTGCTCTGTATTTCTAGGCCTAGAAATCCCTACTTCACCGCATCTTTCAGCGCTTTTCCTGCGGAGAAGCGCGGCTTCTTGGATGCCGGCACGTGTACGGTTGCACCCGTGCGCGGATTGCGCGCCTCGCGGGCCTTCGCCATCCTCACGCGGTACGTGCCAAAGCCGGCGATCTTCACCTCTTCGCCGCGCTTGAGCGCGTTCGTGATTCCGTCAAAGACGCCGTCTACGGCCCGTGCCGATTCAGCGCGAGAACCGCCGAGAATCTTCTGGACCGCCTCTACGAGACCATCTTTCGTCATGCTCTCACCTCCTCCTGAGACGAACCCCCATCAAACTCATGAAGGCCGCCATTCGGCGTTATTTTACAAGGAGATTCGTCAAAGCCCCAGCGGACGTTGTCCACAGGGTCCTACCGGGCGTATTCCACCACGCGCTTCTCTCGAATGAGGTTCACCTTGATTTCGCCGGGGTAGTGAAGGTCTTGTTCAATCTTTTCCGCGATTTCTCGGGCGAGATTTGCCGCCCTCGCATCGTCCACGCGCTCCGGAAGCACGAACACCCGCACTTCTCTTCCGGCTTGAATTGCATAGGACTTTTCCACACCCTCGAAACTATTCGCAATGCGTTCGAGATCGCTCAAGCGCTTCAGGTAGTTCTCCACCGTATCCCGCCGCGCGCCAGGACGCGCCGCGGAAATGGCCTCGGCGACCTTCACGATAATCGACTCGGGAGTTTCGAAGGGATATTCCTCGTGGTGCGATTGCATCGCCTGAATTACCGCATCTTCCACATTGAAGCGCTTCAGCAGCTTTCTCCCGATTTCTACATGCGTTCCTTCCACCTCATGATCCACTGCCTTGCCGATATCGTGGACCAAGGCCCCGAGCTTCGCGATTCGGATATCGGCGCGGAGCTCTGAAGCAATCATGCCGGCGAGATGCGCCGCTTCCAAAGAGTGCTGAAGAATACTCTGACCGAATGACGTTCGGAACCGAAGACGGCCGACGAGGTAGACGAGCCGGGGATCCAGGCCGGTGACGCCAATCTCTTCCACCGCATCCACGCCCGCCTTCCGCACGATCTCTTCTACTTCGCTGCGCGCCGCCTCAACGAGTTCTTCGATTCGTGCAGGTTGTATGCGGCCATCCTCGATGAGTCGAGTAAGAGCGCGTTTCGCGATCTCCCGACGAATCGGATCAAAAGAAGAAATGACGATCGTATTCGGCGTTTCATCCACAAGGACTTCGCAGCCGCTTGCGCGCTCGAAGGCCTTGATATTCCGCCCCTCCTTCCCAATGATGCGTCCTTTGATATCTTCCGAGGGAATCGAGACGGAAGAGGTCGTGGCATCGACCGCATGCGATGCGCCATAACGCTGCATCGCGCCCAAGAGAATCTCCTGTGCTCTGCGCGTGAACGTGGCCTCTCCCTCTTCTTCCAGCCCTCTCAGCCGCCGTTGCAGCGTCTCAGCATGCTTCTGTTCTACTACCGCCATCAGTTTCTTGGTCGCCTCTTCCTCCGAAAGACTCGAGGTTTTTTCCAGATGCGAAAGCTCCTCCTCTCGCAAGAGCTGGAGCTCTTCTTGGAGCCGCTTCGTTTCTTTTTTCCCCTCCTGGAGTTCGGTCGCCTGACGATCGATATCGGCACGCGCACGTAAAATGCCCTGCTCGCGCTCATCGAGGGCCTCCTCCCGTTTCGCGAACTGCGTGCGGAGATCGCGCTCTTCGCGCTTCGCGTCTTCCCGAATTGCAATCGCTTCTTCTTTTGCCTTGAGGACCGCTTCCTTTTTCTCCGATTCCGCGCGCGTGCGGATCTCACCGGCCTCCTTCAGCGCCCCCTCGCGCCCGCGGCGCGCGAACTCCTGCCGGAAGAACCAACCCGCGGCCGCACCCGCGACAAGCGCGAGCCCGGCGATGACTAAAGATAGCTCCATGAGAATCGTTCTCCATCCGCAAGAAATGCGCGTGGTTGCGTTCCCCGGCGTTCGCGTCAAGGATCCTCACTCCCGGCATCGCCTGGGAGAAACCGCCCTGAATGATACGAAAACGCCGCTTCGCTGCGGACAAAGGCCTTTTATATATCGACATCGGATCCACCCTACCGCGAGGCACCGAAAAGTCAACGGGCCCCAAACCCTATGGGTTTCAGGCATCACCGATTGCCCGAACGATATCTGCAAAATCTCCGGCGTTGAGTGATGCGTGCCCCACGAGTACGCCGTCAATTCCTTCCTGATTCGCAAACGGCGCTACGGTCCCGCCCTCAATAGACCCCCCGTAAAGTATCGGTACCGATGATGCTGCCCGTTCTCCGAACCGTTCCCGCAAAAGTTTTCTTATGAAGAGTACGGCAGATAACACGTCGTC
>MHSZ01000027.1:9209-18890 GCA_001824745.1 Candidatus Terrybacteria bacterium RIFCSPLOWO2_01_FULL_58_14
ATCGACCCGCCGATGGCCCATACGGGTTCGTAAGTGACGATAAGCTTCCCCGCATCGGCGGCCTCTATTACGCCAAGCGCTTCCGCAACCTGCTCTCGGAAAGCCACGTGCCAATCCCCTTCCCGATGAAGCTCGCCTACACACAACACGGCGGTCATGCCCGAAGAGAGCACCGCGCGAAGTTTCCGCCCCACGATCTCATTTGTGTCGCCCAGCGCCCGCCGTTCGGAATGCCCCACAATCACATACTGTACTGCGAGCGAACGGAGCATCGGGAGGGAAACCTCCCCCGTGAAGGCACCGCGTTCCTCCCAGAATGCGTCTTGCGCACCAAGGCGCCATCGCGACGTCATGCGGCTCTCAGCCCCCACCAACGGCAACCAAGGGAAAGGGGGGCAGAGTACGACCGTGACGCGTTCGCTTCCTCTCCGCAATTCCTGTGTCAGCGCCGCAGTGAGGCGTTCCGCCTCACTGCGTTCCGGAGGCCCCATCTTCCAATTAGCGATCACGTACTTCACATTCTTTCTCCTCGTCGTGAAGCTTTACTCCTGCTTCGAAGAAACGCTGCCGCGTATTCCGGCGCAATCGTCGAAATCTCGATCCCGGTTGCAATCTCGAACCCCGCCCACACGGAAATCTTTGGAAGAATCTCGAGATGCCAGTGGTAATGCGGATATAAAGCAACACGACCACAGGGCGCACTGTGAATAAAAAAGTTGTACGGGGGATTGCCAAGACGATTCCGAAGGCGACCAAGCACGCGGCGAAGGATATCGCCCGCCTCCTGAACCTCGCGATCGGTGATATTTCCGAAGCATGGCTCGTGGCGTTTCGGAAAAATGCGGATCTCAAAAGCCGATCGCGACACAAACGGACACATCGCGACGAATGCACGATTCTCCGCGATGATGCGGCCTTGCTTACGCCGTTCCCATTCAAGAAGCGCGCAGTGCACGCAGCGGTGGTGGCGCCGGAAGTAACGCGCCGACCCCGCAAAAGAGCGCTGCACGTCGGGAGGGATGACGGGAATCGCGATAATCTGCGAGTGCGGATGGTACAGCGACGCACCTGCTTCGCGTCCGAAGTTGTGGAAAATCGCCACATACTGCACGATTCGTTCTCCCGAAAGTGTGCGGTAGCGGTCGCGATAAACCCGAAACACGGTGGCCGCCTCACTTTGTGTATATTGGGCCCAATGACGGTGATGGTCACGGCTCACGACAAGCTCATGGAAGCCGGCCCCGTCCATGGTTTCGAATGGCCCAACGGCGTGTTTCTTCGGCTCTCCCGGCATGAATGCAGGGTACCGATTGGGAATCACTTGCGTAAACCATTCTCGATCCGCCCTGGTGCCGGAGAGCGTGCGACCGGCGTAATCGAGCACAAGAGTGGCCGGGGCATTCCCAGAGGATTGCGGTTTCTCGAAAGGACACCCCGCACGCTTCGTGTACGCGGAATCGTGGTGGTGTACGCGAGAGAAAGCGTGAGGCCGCTTCGCGCGACCGATCGCAATCGCAATCCAGTCGCCGGAAACGAGATCTCGCCGAAGTTCCGAGGAATCCATAAAAATAGTACGCTTCAGCGAATATGATAAGCGCCTATCCACAGCCACCACCGAATACGGGCGAGGTCCCAAAAGGTGTTCAGATAGGCGGACGCCTTCACCTTGCTTTCCGGATTATGAATCCAACGAATCGGCGCCTCGTGAATATGAAAACCGAGCTTGCGAGCCAAGGCGAGGGCTTCGATGTCAAATCCCCATCGGTCAATACGGGCTCTCGAGAAAATCTCTTCCGCCGCCTCGGCGGTGAAAAGCTTGAATCCCCGCTGCGTATCTTTGATTCCGGGCAGCACTGTCGTCTGAATCAAGAGGTTAGCGAGCCGTCCCGCAAGCGAGCGGATTCCCGATTCTCCCCGTTCTACCTTGCTCTCTTTGAGACCGATCGATCCTATCACCACATCGGCGGCAGTGCGCCCCTTCTCCCCGCTAGCACCCGGCTGCTTGATATGCGGCAGGAGCTGATCGAGTTCTTCGATGGGCGTGGCGTTATCTGCGTCGGTAAATAAACGAAGAGCTCCTTTTGCCTCTCGCATACCCTGACGCACTACATATCCTTTTCCGTGATTTTCGTTATTGGCGATAAGCCGCAGGTTCTTGAAGAGATTCTGGTAATCGGCGACGATCCGCGCGGTGCTATCGCGAGAACCGTCGCTCACCACAAGCACCTCTGCGGTGAGTTTTTTCTCATTGAGGTAGCGCTCAATGGCAAGAAGCGTCGCTCCGATACGACGCTCCTCGTTGAAAACGGGAATCACGATGGAAAGGTGAGGCGATTCTGCCCCCATAATACTATGCTAACCCGATTGCGTACTGCGGGCGAGCCACGTTTCGAGGATCGCCGCCGCCGCACCGGCGTCTCGATTATGCGCATCACGAGCGACTTTCGTCGTAAGACGCTCGTCCACAAAATCTACCGGCAGCGCGATATTGTCGTGTAAGCGTTTGCCGAACTGTCGTGCAGCTTCCGCCATCGCTCCCTCTTCTCCCCTCAACGTGAGCGGAAGGCCAACCACGACGCGAACAATCCCGCGATCCCTGATAAGGGTACGAAGCTTGAGGAGAAGGGCTGCGTCATTGGAAAGGGTGAGAAGCGGGAGGGCGACCCGCGCTGCCCCGGTGTCCGCGAAAGCAACACCGACGCGTCTCTCTCCGTAGTCGAGACCGAGAATCCGCATACGCTCTTAAGTATCGACGGCGGTGAGAATCTGCGAACCGCGGCTCGTGATGACAATCGTGTGCTCGAAATGCGCGGCGAGCGAACCGTCCGTCGTCTCATAACTGAAGCCGTCAGCGGCGAGACGGACGTGTGGTGAAGAAAGCGAGGTGATGGGTTCGATTGCGATCACCATGCCCTCGGTGAGTTCCGGACCCGTTCCCGGCTTCCCGAAATTGGGGATTTGCGGCGGTTCATGCAACTGCCTTCCGACACCGTGACCCACGAGTTCGCGAATCACCTGGAAGCTCGCGGCCTCAACGTGGCGCTGGATGGCTGCGGAGATGTCTCCTACGCGATTGCCCGGTTTGGCCTGCGCAATGCCGAAATCAAGCGCCTCGCGAGTCACATCAAGCAAGCGCTGCGTTTCCGTGCCAACTCTTCCAATAGGAATCGTCACCGCAACGTCTGAATACCAACCATCGAGGACTACACCGAAATCGAGGCCCAGGAGATCTCCGTCACGAAATGGATGCTCGTTCGGCACACCGTGAACGACAATGTTATTCACCGACGTGCAGAGCACCGCTGGAAAATGTTCGTAACCCAAAAATGCCGGCTCCACACCGGCGTCACGGATACGCGCACGGGCGATTTCGTCGATTTGAAGAGGGTTCACGCCCGGTTTCGCGTAGGCGACGAGCTCCTGCAGAATACTCGCCGCAGCCGCGCAAGATCGGCGAATACCCGCGATCTCTTCTGAATTATACTTTGCGGTTCGTTCCGACATGAGTTATCGCGACTCCGTCCCGGAGCGCCTCCCCGACGCGATCGGCAACAGCCGCTATCCCCGCCCTGCCGTCAATCTGGCGAAGGAGAATGCCGCGCTGGAGGAGAAACGCAATGATCGGCGCAGTCCGTTCAGAGTACTCTTTGAGACGAACGCGAATCACCTCCGGCGTATCAAGAGCACCGCGCTGAACGAGTTTACCTCCGCAGCGCTCGCATGTCGTCAACCCTTCGGTTTCCGGCAAGAATGGTACCGGTGCGCGGCACCGTTCGCAAATGCGCCGGTGCGAATTCCGCCGGATCGATTCCTCTTCGGGAATCGTAATCACAAGCGCTCGCAGTGCTACTCGCTTATAGAGATCCTCGAGGAGTGGAACAAGCGTCTCTGCTTCTGGCAGTGTGCGCGGGGAACCAGAAAAGACGATCGTCTTCCCGCGCCCCGCGAGTTCTCGAATTTTTTGAGAAACCCAAAAAGCAATGACCGCCGGCGTCACGAGTACGCCGCTTTCAAACCTCCGTTTCTCATCGCCGTAACGGTACGCAACCTCATCGACCACGATCGTGTCGTCATCATCGTGCGCTAAAAGATTCTCCTCGACGATCTTGGAAGTTTCGAAGTGAAAGAATCCCCACTGTGCCGCGAGAATATCGGCCTGCGTCCCCTTCCCTGCTCCGGGTGGACCAAGCAAAATCACCACCCTGGGCGAAGTGCTCTTCACGTAACGAGTATAGCACGAGCCCCTTTGCGGGGGCTCGGGCGGTATCCGCTCAAGAAGCAGCGTATCAGATATTTTCGTATTCGCGCATCGTAAGTTGCGCGTCGATCTGGCGGACCGTCTCGAGTACCACCGAGACCACGATGAGCACTGCAGTCCCGCCGACCGTGAGTGTCGCAAGTCCCAACGACTGCTGGACGATCTGCGGGAGGACTGCAATCACGCCAAGAAACACGGCCCCGATGAGCGTCGTGCGGCTAATGATCCGGCTCAAATACTGCGCGGTTGGTTCTCCGGGGCGAATGCCGGGGATGAAGCCGCCAGCGCGCTGGATGTTCTGCGACACCTCTTTGGGATCAAACACCACGGCGGTGTAGAAGTAGGTGAAAGTAAAAACGAAGAAGAAATAGAGGAAAGCATAAAGTGTTGAGGTTTGAGAAAAGAGATTCTGGATGGCGGTGGCGATCTTCGCCACCGACTCCGCCTCTGCGGCAGAGAAAAAAGAGGCGATCATGCCGGGAAAAAGAAGAATGGAGAGCGCGAAGATGATCGGAATAACTCCCGCCGAGTTCACGCGAACCGGCAGGTGAGTGGAAACGCCGCCATACATCTTGGTGCCTCGCACGCGCTTGGCATACGCCACCGGAATCCTTCGTTGTCCTTCATTGATGAGCACCACGGCCGCAATGACGGCAAGAGCGATGGCGGAAAAGATCACGACTTGCGGAAGCTGTGCGGGGTCCCACGTTTGCAGCGTTCTGCTTATCGCGGCGGGGATGCTCGAGACGATTCCCGCAAAAATAATGAGTGAAACGCCGTTGCCGATTCCCTTCTCCGAAATAAGCTCCCCGAGCCACATAAGAAAGACGGTCCCGGCGGTGACGATGGCGATATCGGTCAAGAGCGTGAGCGGGTCAAGTGCTGAGAGCACCTGCTGGCTTTGCAGCAATCGCAAGAATCCGAAACCATTCAGCGCGGCGAGGGGAACCGTGAGAATTCTCCCGTACTGATTGAAGCGCTGCCGGCCCTGTTCCCCTTCCTCGTAATATATCTCTTTGAGGCGCGGGAAAATCATTGTGAGAAGCTGCAAGATGATCGTCGCGGTGATATAGGGCCCCACGCCCAGCATCACCACAGAAAGATTCTCCAGCGTACTCCCGGTAAAGAGACCAAGAAGTCCAAACAACTGGCTTTGCGAGAAAAAGGCAGCAAGCTGTTCCTTATCTACTCCCGCAATCGGAACGGCGGCGACCACCCGAAACACCGCGAGAATCGCCAGCACAAAAAGCACCTTTCGGCGCAGTTCGGGAACCTTCCAAATGAGAAGCCACTTCACCATACCTATTCCACCTTCCCTCCTCGTTGCACAATCTTCTCCCGAGCTGAATGCGATACCGCAACGCCGCGAACCACGAGTTTCTCTGGCGGTTCGCCATCGGCCAAAAGTTTCACCGCATCCTTTGCGGAGATTAGTAGTCCCGCAGTCACGAGCGTTTTCGGAGTCACGAGCGAACCTTCAGAGAACGCCGCGCGAAGATCGGCGAGGTGAAGAATCTGGATTTTCTCCCGGCCGGGGAGTGCTGGAAACTCTTCTCCCCGCAGTTTGGGAATCGACTTGATGTAATCACGAATCGCGGGGCGAATCTTCGCGCCCGCGCGAGATTTCTGACCCTTCACACCCTTCCCTGAATAAGTACCGCGTTTCCCTCCGCGTCCAATACGGCGGCCGCGTCGGCCTCGATGAGTCGCCTTCAGTGTATGGAGTTGCATAAAGCCCTTCGTGATAAACAGCCCGCCGCCTACGACGATGCGCGTTGTTCTTGTGTAGCTGCGGCTTGCGCATCGTTGGGTTTTGAGCGCTGGACGGGTTTTCTCTGTTCCGCCACCGCAACGCGTTCCGCGAGAAAACGGAGGCCCTCGACAGTCGCGCGCGCATTCGATAGGTTGTTCGTCGATCGAGAGAGAATTTTCGCGGAAATATCGGTGATCCCGGCAAGCTCGCAGAGCGCGCGAACCACCGAGCCCGCCACAATGCCGTGCCCGGGGCTTGCCGGCCGCATGAGAATCCGCGCCGTGCCCGATTTCACGAGGATGTCTCGAGGAATCGTGCCCTTCCGTCTCGGCACTGAGAACCGCGAAGCGTGCGCACGTCTGGTCGCTTTCTCTACTGCCTTAGCAACTTCGAGCCCCTTCCCCGTACCGATACCCACAACGCCATTCTTATTTCCTATCGCGACCAACGCACGGAATCGAAAACGACGACCCCCAGCAACCATACGAGAAACGCGATCCACGGCTAATGTGCGCGATTCAAACTCTGAAGCGCTTGTCGTAACCGAAGATTCCCTGCGGCCGCGAGGTGGTGAATAAGGACGTGGCATAATCTAATGGAACCTATGACTTAGCATCCAAAAACGCGCGCCTCGCAACTGTGTCGATATTGTCGGTCGTTGATTGTTGGTCGGTGATCGTTCATTGTTCTCCGTGAATCAAAACTTGAGTCCTGATTTCCGCGCCGCATCTGCAAGGGCTTTGATGCGTCCATGATACGCGAACCCGCCGCGATCGAATACCACGCGCGTAATACCGGCTTCCTGCGCGCGCCGCGCGATGGCTTCTCCCACCGCCGCAGCGACTGCGAGTTTTGAATGAGAAGGGGTAGCTCCGCTTCGACGCTGTTTTTTCAGATCACGATCGGATGCCGCAACGAGCGTTCGTCCCGTCCCATCGTCGATAAGTTGAACCGAGAGATGTTTCGCGGAACGGAACACCGCGAGCCGCGGGCGCTCTCCTGTTCCGCTCACGCGCGCACGTATACGGCGGTGGCGTCGTGCCCGAAATGTATGAGGGTGCGGTTTTGCCATACGCGATTCCTATTCTTACTTCGCCAGCGCCGCCGCTTTCTTTCCCGCCTTGCGCCGGACGATTTCTCCCTCGCGCCGGATTCCTTTTCCTTTATACGGCTCGGGTTTACGGAACGCCCGAATAGAAGCCGCAACATTCCCCACCTGCTGTTTGTCAAAACCGGATACCGTAATCACGTTTTTCTCCACCGCGAAGCGAATTCCTTCGGGTGCCGAAACACGAATGGGGTGCGAGAAACCAAGTGTTAAGACCAAAGTATCGCCTTCTAGCGTGACACGATAACCAATCCCCTCCAGGATGAGACGCACCGCGAATCCTTCAGAAACGCCGCGCACGGCATTCGCAAGAAGCGCGCGCGTCAATCCCCATAGCGCCGGCGTCTGCTTCGTCTCTCGGCGAGGCGTAACCTGTAGCCTCCGATCCTCGCGCTCCACGGCAACCGCTTCGGGGAGTTCTATGGTGAGCGTACCGAGCTTGCCGGAGACGCGCACCGCGCGCTCCTGCACATCCGCCTCCACGCCTTCGGGAAGAAAAATGGGTTGTTTTCCAATCCTACTCATACGGTAATCTTATGCGCACTCACCACACTTCGCAGAGCACCTCGCCGCCGATATTCTTTCGTTTTGCCTCGCGGTTAGTCATGAGGCCTTCGGGAGTGGAGATGACCGCGATGCCAAAGCCGGACTTCACGGGACGGATATTTCGAATAGCCATATAGCTCCGCCGACCGGGCCGCGATACGCGGCGGAGATCTTCAATGACGGATTTCCCATCGAGGTAACGGAGGCGCACGGCCAGTATCCGGCGAGGCCCGCGCCCCCGATGGCTGACTTCCTCAAGAAAACCCTCGCGCACGAGGATCTCGGCGATACGATGGAGTATTTTCGAGTAGGGCGCACGCACCTCCGTTCGGCCGATCGCCGCCGCATTACGCACTCTCGTGAGAAAATCTGCGATAGGATCAGTCATAACAATATTCCTACCAACTCGCTTTCCGAAAACCGGGTATTTCTCCCCGACGCGCGAGCTCGCGGAAACAAATTCTGCAGAGATCGAATGCGCGCATAAAACCGCGTCTCCGGCCGCAACGAAAACATCGCCGAACGATACGCGTCGAGAACTTCGGTTTCTTCGCTGCCCGCACCACCTGTGATGTTTTTGCCATACCCGTTTCTTCTGCTCCTGCGGTTATTCCTCGCGAAGCGGGAACCCTATTGCGCGAAAGAGCGCTTCTCCTTCTTTCCGGTTCTTCGCCGTGGTCACTATCGTGATCTCAAACCCAAAGAGCACGCCCGTGGGTTCCATCGCTGCTTCCGGGAAAACGGTCTGCTCGCGAATACCGATGTTCAAATTTCCTCGTGCATCGAGTGTAGCGGGGCTCACGCCTCGAAAATCTCGCGTACGTGGAAGCGCGATGCGAATCAAGCGTGTGAGGAAATCCTCCGCCCGTCGGCCCCGAAGCGTCACCATGATGCCGGCGGGCACGCCTTCACGGAGCTTGAAGGAGGCAATGGATTTTCGGGCGGGGCGAACCGCCGGACGCTGGCCGGTGATACGAGCGAGATCCCGCTCAATGGGTTCCAGCGCCTTCTTCCCCTCTGCTACGACCCGTTTCCCCACGCCGGCATTCACCACAATACGATCGATACGTGGCAGTGCGAAAGGGTTCGTCTCGCCAAGGCGCTCGCTCAGCTTCTTTTTGAGTGCTGCGTTCGGAAGTGCCGGCATAAAAACTAAGCGATAGCCACTCCGCATTTCTTACAGATACGCTGTTTCCCCCCTTCGCCCATATGGAACCCGACGCGTGCGGCTTTCCCGCATGCGCTACAGACAATGCGCACGTTTCCGATCGCGATGGGTCCGGGCATCGTCACGCGCTGGCCCTTTTCTCCGCTGCGGCGCGGCCTACGGTGCCGCACGCGCTGTGCCGCTCCTTCCACGAACACTCGTCCCTCCCGCGGCGACACGCGAAGTACTCTCCCGCGTTTCCCGCGATCCTTTCCCACTGTCACGACCACTGTGTCGCCTTTTTTGATCTTCATCATATGTATATGCGTCCTCACAACGACTCGGGGGCTAAAGAAACAATCTTCAGGAATCCACGGTCACGGAGCTCGCGGGCAACCGGCCCGAAAATTCTCCCGCCTTTCGGCTCCTTCCCGTCAAGAATGACGGCTGCGTTTTCGTCGAAACGAATCGCTGATCCATCGTGCCGGCGGAATGCCCGTCTCTGTCGCACAATCACTGCGCGCACGACGTCGCTTTTTTTTACCGGTCGGTGAGGATCGGCCACTTTCACTGTTGCCACAACAATATCGCCAAGCTGCGCGTATCGCCGCCTCGTGCTTCCCAGCACGGTGATCACCTGAATGATTCGTGCGCCGGTATTATCGGCAACTTTCAACATGGAGCGTGGCTGGACCATAGGGGTATTGCAATCGCGACTACGGAAATCGCCTTCAAGCTTCTTCTTCCTCGGTGACGCCTTCTTCTCTCGCTGCCCGCTGAATCACCTGCGCGATGCGGAAACGCTTCCGCCGAGACAGCGGTCGCGTCTCCTCGATCACGACGGTGTCTCCCTCTTGTGCGAGACCGCG
>MHSZ01000027.1:18934-22013 GCA_001824745.1 Candidatus Terrybacteria bacterium RIFCSPLOWO2_01_FULL_58_14
CCACTCGGGGATGGCGAAAACGGCGTTCCACCCGCACCGTCACGGTTTTTGGCAGGACGGCGCGCACGACAACGCCCCGAAACCGACGACGATGAACCGTGCGTAATGCGTCGTTGTGGATCACAAGAGTCGACATAGGCCTTGGCGTACCCTACGCGGAACGATGGCGTTCGGCAAGTACCGTGAGCATCTTGGCGATCGTCTGGCGGATTTCTCGTATCGCACGAATGTTTTTCTTGCGCCCGGCTGCGAGCTCAAAACGTGCACTGCGCAATGCTTCACGTTGATCGTGAAGATCGGACAGGAGCTCTTTATCGCCTTTTCCTCGAATGTCGCCTATATCCATAATGAGTCCGGTGTTCATTTTTCTCGCCGCACGAACCTCGTTTTGAGCGGCAATTTGTGTCCCACCACCCGAAACGTATCCCGTGCGACATCGTCGGGTACTCCATCGAGCTCAAAAAGAATCCGTCCCGGCTTCACCGGCGCCACGTAGTGATCCACGGACCCCTTCCCGCCCCCCATCGGCACCTCATTCCCTTTTGTGGTCACGGGATGATCAGGGAAAACGCGAATCCACATCTTTCCTCGTTTCCGGATAGCCCGAACAATCACGCGCCGCGCCGCCTCGATTTGCCGCGAGGTGAGCCATCCCGGCTCATCGGTCTGAATGCCCGTGGAACCAAAGGCGAGCTGAGCGCCGCGTTTTGCCAAGACGGCACGCGAGCGCCCTTTCTGCCATTTTCGATGTTTCACCTTCTTGGGGAACAGCATATACGAAATCCAAATGCTAAAATCGTTGAACTTCACCGAAGCGTTTTGATATTCGGATTTGGCGTTTTAGATTTTTCGGAAAAAACTTCTCCCTTGTAGAGCCAGACCTTCACGCCGATCACGCCCCAGGTGGTGCGCGCCTCTTCCTGTGCGTAGTCGATATCGGCTCGGAGCGTATGCAGCGGTACCTTACCGCCCTGCGCCCACTCGCGACGCTTCATCTCGGCTCCTCCGAGACGGCCGCCGATCGCCACGCGCGCGCCCTGTACTCCCTTGGCGACCAACGCACGCTCGAGCGCCCGCTTGAGCACACGCCGGAAGGGCATGCGCCGTTCGAGCTGGTCGGCAATCGACTGTGCAAGAAGAACGGCCTGCCCATCGGGGTCGCGCACTTCCTGAACTTCGATACGAATCTCCTCGACACCGGTCTTCCCGCGAATACGACGAAGTTGCGTCTGAATCGCTTTCTTGATTTCTTCAATGCCTCCACCGCCCCTCCCAATAAGCATGCCCGGACGGGCAGTACGGATCGTCACCTGGAGTTTCCCCCCGCTCAACCGCTCGAAACGGATCTCCGTGATATACGATCGCCGTAAACGTTCGCGAAGAAAAGCGCGCAGCGCTAAATCTTCTTTAAGATACTGTTTAAACGACCGCCGCGAGAACCATCGCGACGCCCATTCGCGGTGCACGCCGAGTCGAAACGCAAGAGGATGAACCTTCTGTCCCATACAAAATATGCGCTTATACAGATTTTCGCTGGAAGAAACGTCGTCCGAGGCGAGGGACGCGCGGCCGCGTTCGCGGTCTTGTGGTTTCTGCGGAAGATCGCGCTGCTGTCGGCTTCAGCTCCGCATCCTCACCCTGGTCTTCACGCGCCACTGCTTCTCTCGGCGGCGAAACCTCCTTTACGGCACGCTCGGAACGCTTCTTTCGTGGACGATCTGGAATACGGAGAATAAGCGAGATGTGGCTCGTCCGCCGGGCGATGGGATTTGCCATGCCGCGAGATCGAGGCTTGAATCGCTTTGCGGTCGGGCCGGCGTCCACACGGAACGAGGCGATTTCCACCTCATCGGGCGCTGCCTCACTCACATCCTTGACGCGGGACATTGCCGCGGCGAGAAGCTTTCGCAAGGGCTTAGCGGCCAGCTCCGGTCGGACTTCCAGCTCTGCCTCTGCGCGCGGCACGGAAAGGTTCTTCACAAGATCCACAACGCGCCGTACTTTCCGCGGACTTATTTTGAGATGTCGGAGATACGCAGTCACTTCCATAGAAAAGGCGCTGAATGAAACTAGCGGCCAGTTACGGTGGCAGACGGAGCAGCGGGGGCGCCCTCTTTTGCCTCCACTTCCCGCTGGAGCTTCCCTCCGTGCCGGACAAATTTTCGTGTAGGTGCGAATTCTCCAAGCCGAAAACCCACCATGTCTTCAACAACGAGGACCGCCACGTGTTCTCTCCCGTTGTGTACGCCGATTGTGAAGCCTACCATTTCAGGAGCGATGACCGAAGCTCGAGACCACGTCTTCACAATGGTCTTCTCGCCGGGTTTCAATGCCCGAATCTTCGTAAGCAGCTTCGGATCAGTAAATGGGCCTTTCTTCAGGGAGCGGGACATGAAAAAATCTCTTACGCGCGGCGCTTGTGTTGTCGCCGCCGAACAATAAATATGCCGGAGGGCTTCTTCCGCTTTCTCGTTTTCACGCCCAACGCAGGTTTCCCCCACGGGGTCTTGGGGTGCTTGAGCCCGATGGGGGCGCGACCCTCTCCGCCGCCGTGCGGATGATCTACCGGGTTCATCGCAGAGCCTCGCACATGCGGCCGCCGGCCTCGCCACCGTGAACGGCCCGCTTTCCCTTCAGTAAGAGAAATCCATTCCGCATTGGAAACGATGCCGAGCGAGGCAAAAGCGGTCTCGGGAATCCGTCGCACCTCGCTGGAAGGAAGTTCCACGTGCGCGTAACCGCCTTCATGCGCCACAATACGAGCAGCGCTTCCCGCCGATCGCACAAGTTGTCCGCCCTTTCCGGGAAACAGCTCCACATTGTGAATTTCGATACCAACAGGAATGTGCTTGAGCATCGCTCGATTGCCGGACTTCAACGGCGTGCGCTCATCGATAAGAACGGGGGTTCCCGCGACGAGTCCCTGCGGTGCGAGAATATAGCGACGATCACCATCGCGGTAACGGACAAGGGCGAGGAACGCGGTCCGATTCGGATCGTACTCAATGGCTTCCACGACCCCCGGCACACCCTGTTTGCGCTGGCCGAACTCAATCTCACGAA
Source organism: Candidatus Terrybacteria bacterium RIFCSPLOWO2_01_FULL_58_14 (assembly GCA_001824745.1). GTDB lineage: Bacteria > Patescibacteriota > Minisyncoccia > Terrybacterales > 2-01-FULL-58-14 > 2-01-FULL-58-14. The sequence continues at coordinate 21,998 of MHSZ01000027.1, forward strand.
GCTTTCTTCGGTTGCC
>MHSZ01000027.1:22058-26455 GCA_001824745.1 Candidatus Terrybacteria bacterium RIFCSPLOWO2_01_FULL_58_14
GCCAGTTCTCCGCTTTCCCCGCGTGAGTGCTTTTTCGGGACGCTTCTTGGCGACCCCCGAGTAATCCAACCCGGTCATCCCTCTCCTGCCGGGACTTGTGGGGCGATAGATCTTCATACTCATTTTGGAAGCACTTCAATCGTCTTCCCTTCAGGCAACGTGACGATGGCCTTCCGATATCCCGCCGCCTTGCCTTCAATGCGGCCGATCCGCCGTCGCTTTCCCGCGATACGCACCGTGTGCACCCGTATGGGACGCACGCCGTAGATTTCGAACACCGCGCGCGCAATCGTGGGCTTCGTTGCGCCCTCGGCAACAACAAACACGTATTGGTTCATCGCAGCTACTCTCCCCGCCTTCTCCGTGATATGTGGCCGCACGAGCACCCGGGACGCGATGCGTTCGCCTCCGCCGAGGGGGCGCGCAGCGGATTCAGGCGCCGTAGGAGCCGATTCTCCGGCGGGAAGCGACCGTGAAGATGCTCTCTTCACAGCTGCCTTACCGCGTTTTTTTCCAAATAATGCCATAAGAGAAACTCTGTGATCGCCTACGTTCGCGCATCGCGGCCCCTCACCTTACTTTTTCTCTTCGCCACTCTTGCCTTCAATAGCGGAATAGCATCTTGCGAGAACATAAGATAGCGAGAAGAAAGCACGTCGAGCACGGTAAGGTTTTCCGCGCGGCACTGGCGGACGCGGGGGAGATTCCTGGTCGCGCGAGAGATATGTTGTTCGGTCATCGGCAAAGCCAACACGATTGTAGGTCCCTTCTTGCGATCCGTCGCGCCAAAAACAGCAGAGGTAATCTGGGATAATGCCTGCGCCATCAGCTTCGTTTTCGGTTGCGCGAGCTCAAAACGATCCAGTACCGCCACTTCGCCGTCACGCACTTTGGCCGAGAGTGCCACCGCGAGCGCCCTTCGGCGCATTCCTTCGGAAAGCTCCTTTTGGAATTGATGGTCTTTGCGGGGACCGAAGGTCGTGCCGCCACCACGCCAAATCGGAGAACGAATAGAGCCGTGCCGCGCGCGCCCGGTTCCTTTCTGACGCCAGGGCTTTCGGCCTCCCCCGCGCACTTCGCCACGATCTTTCGTGTGAGCCAGCGGTCTTCGTTGATTCGCTCTCTGTACCCGTACCGCCTGCGCCAAAAGGTCCGCGTTCATAGGTACATCGAACACGTCTTTCGGGAGCTCTGTCTCTCCCGATTTCTCTCCGGTCATAGCGTAAAGAGGCACTTTCATACTACACCGCGAATCTCGAGCAGTGTTCCGCGCGCGCCGGGAACTGCTCCTCGGAGTGCTAAAAGATTCCGCTCGCGATCAACGTGGACGACTTCGAGATTCTTCACCGTCACGCGCTCATGTCCCATGCGTCCTGCCATACGTTTTCCTTTCCTCACGCGCTCAGGCCATGACGAACCGATCGATCCTGGTTGGCGCAAGGAATGCTTCGCGCCATGAGACGCCCAGCCGCCACGAAAATGGTGTCGCTTCACTCCCCCGGCAAATCCTTTTCCTTTCGAAACACCGCTCACGGCCACGCGATCGCCGGCTTGGAAGGCAGAAACATCGATCGTCGTCCCTCGTCCGACTCCTCCATTTTCCGCGATACGAAACTCACGCAGCCACCGAAACGTCGGAAGATCCTTGAGGTGCCCGCGCTGCGGTTTTGCCACGCGCTTCTTCTCCGAAAAACCGACCTGAAGCGCCAGGTAACCATCCCGATCTAACGTCCGCAGTTGAGTCACCATCACGGGACCTGCCGCAATGACGGTAACCGGAAGCACACTTCCGTCTTCACGGTGAATCTGGGTCATGCCGATTTTCGTACCGAGGATAAACTTCATAAGTCAATCGAAAACCCCGCCGCGGCGGGGTTTCTCCTCCGGGTATCTGGGACCATCACGGCAACTCCGCGGCTATCCCGCGGAGCGCCCAACACATGAAACGATTTCTCAACTCGCGCATAGTGCGCCCGTTAGAGCGTCTTGATTTCGATATCCACTCCGGAAGGCAGCGTCAATGCCGTCAACGCGTCAATGAGTTTTGGTGTGGGCGACGGAATATCCACGAGTCGCCGGTGCACCCTCATCTCGAACTGCTCGCGTGCGTCTTTGTGGACGAATGTCGATCGGTTCACCGTGTAGCGTCGGAACTCGGTAGGGAGCGGTATTGGCCCGCGCACCTCGGCACTGTTCCGCAGTGCCGTCTCGACAATCTGTCGCGTCGCAGAATCAATCACCTTGTGATCGTACGCGAGAATTTTCACGCGCAGCCGGGCTTTCACCTCGGCCTCGCTCGCCGACGCTTTCGCACCCTTCTTCGCCATATCGCTTATTGGAGGATCTTCGTCACAACTCCCGCGCCAACCGTTCTCCCGCCCTCGCGAAGCGCGAAGCGCTGCTTCTCTTCGAGCGCGACGGGTGCCACGAGCTTCACCTTCACCGTCACCGTATCTCCCGGCATCACCATTTCCGTTCCTTCCGGCAACGCCACGTCACCCGTCACGTCACACGTGCGGATGTAAAACTGCGGCTTATAGCCAGAGAAGAAGGGAGTGTGGCGACCGCCCTCATCTTTCGTAAGCACGTAAATCTCGCCCTCGAACTCCGTATGCGGCGTCACCGTGCCGGGCTTGGCCAACACTTGGCCGCGCTCGACATCGTCTTTCTTCCATCCCCGCAACAGCACTCCGGCATTATCGCCGGCGCGCCCTTCGTCCAAAGATTTACGAAACATCTCAATACCGGTAACGATGGTTTTTTGCGTAGGCCGAAGGCCGATCGCCTCCACCTCCTCGTTGATCTTCACGACGCCGCGTTCGATTCGGCCGGTCACCACTGTACCGCGGCCCTCAATCGAGAAGATATCCTCAATGGGCATGAGGAATGGTTGATCCACCAGCCGTTCCGGCTCCGGAACGTGGTTATCGAGCGCTTCCACAAGCTCAAGGATGGGCTTGGCCGCCTCGTCGTCTGCGGATGCCACAGAAAGCGCCTTCAGCGCCGACCCGCGAATGATAGGTGTCTCATCGCCGGGATATTCGTATTTCTTCAAGAGATCGCGGATTTCTGCCTCGACCAGATCAACGAGCTCCGGATCATTCACCATGTCCACCTTATTGAGGAAAACGATGATCGCAGGAACTCCGACCTGCCGCGCAAGGAGAATATGTTCTCGCGTCTGCGGCATCGGGCCGTCTGCGGCGGACACGACGAGAACCGCACCATCCATCTGTGCCGCACCGGTAATCATGTTCTTGATGTAGTCGGCGTGGCCGGGCGCATCGATGTGCGCATAGTGACGCTTCTCTGATTCGTATTCGGAATGATGCAACGCAATCGTAATACCGCGCTGTTTCTCTTCCGGCGCATTGTCGATATCGTCTACTGACTCCTCGTGTTGAATGAGCCCCTTGAGTTTCAGAACGTGAAGAAGCGCCGCGGTAAGCGTCGTCTTCCCGTGGTCTACGTGCCCGATCGTCCCGACATTGAGGTGGGGCTTTGTGCGTTCAAACTTTTCGGCCATAGCGATAGTGTTCTTCTAATAAACTCCTGGATCGGCCCAGAGGCCGCCGCTCCTTGGTATAAGACGACCAACCTATGTTAGTCAAGAGGACGATGATCCGTCAAGGGGGACGCTACGGATACGGCGTCGGCCCTACCTCCGCTTCCCGTTGCCGATTCGGTCCACGAGCCGCGCGAGTAGCTGCCGAATTGAGCATCCCGGTCGCCACCGGGGCTACCTTCGTTTGCCGTCAATAATCTCCTGGGCGATATTCGCGGGCACTTCATCGTAATGCGAAAACTCCATGGTATAGGAAGCCCTCCCTTGCGTCATGGACCGCAGCTGTGTTGCGTAACCGAACATCTCGGAAAGCGGCACGATCGCATCGACCACCTTCACCTGTGCCCGATCTCCAAGATTCTGAATTTGCGCGCGGCGAGAGCCGAGGTCTCCTGTTACATCGCCAAGAAACTGCTCGGATACAATCACTTCTACTTTCATGATGGGCTCAAGAATCACCGGTTTTGCGCGCCTGGCCGCCTCCTGGAATGCGAGCGATCCGGCAATCTTGAATGCCGCCTCGGAAGAGTCCACGTCGTGATAAGAGCCGTCGTAGAGAGTCGCTTGGCAATCGATGACCGGATACCCCGCGAGAATGCCGCGCCCCAACGCCTCCTTCACTCCTTTCGCCACTGCAGGAATAAACTCCCTGGGCACCACGCCTCCCTTGACCGCATCCACGAAAGCGAAGCCCTTGCCGCGCTCGAGCGGCTCCACGCGCAACCACACGTGACCGTACTGGCCGCGTCCGCCCGTTTGCCGGATATACTTCCCTTCGGCCTCGGCCTGGGCGTTGACGGTTTCTTTGTAGGCGACCTGCGGCCTCCCCGCC
>MHSZ01000027.1:26473-26719 GCA_001824745.1 Candidatus Terrybacteria bacterium RIFCSPLOWO2_01_FULL_58_14
TCCCGCTTCATGCGGTCCACAATAATCTCCAGATGCAGCTCCCCCATTCCGGAGATGATCGTGTCGCCGGTTTCCTGGTCCGTCGCAACGCGGAATGTGGGGTCTTCATCCGCAAGGCGCCGTAGCGCGATTCCCATTTTCTCCTCATCCGCCTTACTCACCGGCTCGATTCGCATGCCGATCACGGGTTCGGGGAACGTAATCCGTTCCAACACAATGGGACGCTGCTCATCGCAGAGTGTATCT
>MHSZ01000027.1:26737-40386 GCA_001824745.1 Candidatus Terrybacteria bacterium RIFCSPLOWO2_01_FULL_58_14
ACAATCCTCCCGATACGCTCTCTCTCTCCAGAAATCGTATTGACTGCATACGTTCCTCTCCGAAGCACGCCCGAATAGACGCGCACGAATGTGAGCTGGCCGACGAATGGGTCGGTCGCGACCTTAAAGGCAAGCGCCGCGAACGGCGCATCGTCTGACGCCTCGCGCGTTATCTCTTCTCCCGTCGCCGGATCGCTCCCATGAATCGGGGGAACGTCAAGCGGCGAGGGAAGATAGTGCACCACGGCATCGAGAAGCGTTTGGACGCCCTTGTTCTTCAGCGCCGAACCGCAGAGAACCGGCACGAGCTTCCCCGCAATTGTGGCCTTCCGCAGGGTCTCTCGTAGTTCTTGTACCGTCGGCTCCTCGCCGGCAAGGTAGCGCTCGGTGAGCTCGTCATCCTGCTCCACGATGCGCTCGAGTAGTTTTGCCCGCGCCTTTCCTGCGGCTTCGCGAAGCTCCTCGGGAACATCGCCTTCGGTCATGCGTTCGCCATGCTCACCCGTGAAGCGAAGAGCCCGCATCGTGAGAAGGTCCACAGAACCCTCGAATGATCCCTCAATGCCAATCGGAAGATGAAGGGCCACCGCATTCAGCGTCAACCGCTCGCGGATGGAAGCAAAGGAGCGCTCAAAGGAGGCGCCGAGCCGGTCGAGTTTATTAATGAAACAAATCCGCGGAACATGGAACGCATCGGCTTGGTGCCATACCGTCTCCGACTGCGGCTCAACGCCGGCCACGCCGTCGAATACCACCACGCCGCCGTCGAGGACCCGTAAACTCCGCTGCACCTCTGCGGTGAAATCCACGTGTCCGGGGGTATCGATGATATTGATGCGATGCTCTGCCTCCTTCCGCTCCTGAGCCGGTGCGGCGCGCTTATCCGTTGTCACCCAAAACGAAGTCGTGGCAGCCGCGGTAATGGTAATACCGCGTTCCTGTTCCTGCTCCATCCAATCCATGATCGCTTGTCCCTCATGGACTTCGCCGATTTTGTGAGAAATTCCGGTATAGAAAAGCACCCGTTCCGTCACGGTGGTCTTCCCGGCGTCGATATGCGCAATAATCCCAATATTGCGCGTTCGTGCAAGTGGATACTGACGAGCCATATAAATAATAAAAAAACCTAAACCCTAAACGCTAAATCCTAAACAACGCCACGATCCCCATGCGCTCGTTTAGGGTTTCGGGTTTAGGATTTAGGACTTCCCTGTCGCGCAGGGCTTACCAGGCGAAATGGGCGAATGCCCGGTTCGCTTCGGCCATTTTATGCATATCGTCTTTCCTCTTCACCGCAGAACCCTCGCCCTTGGCCGCAAGCAATAATTCCTCGGCCAGCGCTTCGGCCATAGAGTGTCGCTTCTTGTGGCCTCGCGCCGCGGACACGATCCATCGCAATGCGAGCTGCAAGCGCCGCTCTCCGCGCACTTCCCGCGGCACCTGATACGTCGCTCCGCCCACGCGCCGCGAACGCACCTCGATCACCGGCGAGGTGTGCTCAATCGCGGCATTGAGTACCTCGGAGGGCTCGCGCTCAAGTTTTTTTCCCGCCTCCTCGAGTGCCGCATAGACGATCCGCTCCGCGATCGATTTCTTCCCGTCGCGCATCACGTAGCTGATGAGTTTCGTGGCAACCGGAGAACCATATTTCCGGTCAGGAACGATCTCGCGTTGAAGATTCTTTTGCCGGCGCATATGCGTCAAAACCCTAAACCCTAAACTCTAAACAATCTCGAATGTCCAAAATCCTAAAACAAAAGCGCGTTTGGGCTTCCATGTTTTGAGCTTGTTTAGGGCTTAGGATTTCGGGTTTAGGATATGCGGCCTATTTCGGACGTTTGGTGCCGTACTTGCTGCGCTGCCGCTTCCTTCCTTCGACCCCCGCGGTATCCAGCATCCCGCGCACAACGTGGTAGCGCACGCCGGGAAGATCTCCCACTCTTCCTCCGCGAATCACCACCACCGCATGCTCCTGGAGATTATGTCCCTCGCCGGGAATATAGGCGGTCACTTCCTGCCCATTCGTCAAACGTACCCGCGCAACCTTGCGCAAGGCGGAGTTCGGTTTCCTGGGCGTCACCGTCGTGACCTTCACGCACACGCCGCGCTTGAAAGGCGACGGGTGTGCCTTCGGGCGGTTCTTTAGCGTATTGAACGAAAACATCAACGCCGGCGCTTTGGGATTTCGACGCACGCGCTTGCGCGGATGGCGGATAAGTTGATGAAGTGTCGGCATAATCGTAATCCGGACCGCGGGTCGAGGATCGAGTTCAAAGTGTACAGAAACAACGCGATGGGGTCAACCCCGTTAGAGAATTGGTCTCACCATGCTACGCGTCAAAGATTCAAGAAGGCGATTTGCCGACCCCTATCAGGAAGAAAAACCTTGAGGGTTTTTCTCTTGTGGGCTTGCAATTCTCTAACGGGGTCAAGTCCCGATGAGTATGCGGGCAACGAAGCGTACAAGGGTCCCGATAAGCGGAGCGACAGCAAAAATGAAAAAAATGAAAAGCGCAAGGCCATAGCGCTCGAAGAACAGCTTAAGATTGAAGAAACGATCGGGAAGAAGCGCGAAAAGGAGTTTGGAACCATCAAGGGGAGGTATGGGAATGAGGTTGAAGAAAGCAAGAAAGAGATTCACGTAGACGATCGAAAGAAACGCGCCGGCGAGGATGCCCGCGGAAGCATCCAGCGAACCCTGAAGCGCTACGAAACGAATCCCGAAGCCAAATACTGCTGCGACGAAAAGATTCGCCAACGGCCCGGAGAACCCCACGATCGCCGACCCCGCTCTCGGATTCTTGAAAAAGTAAGGATTATACGGCACGGGTTTCGCCCATCCGAAAATAATGCCCCCGCCGCTTAGCGTAGTAAGAAGAAGGAGGGTGATGGGAAGGATGATCGAACCGAAAGGGTCGAGGTGTTTCAATGGATTGAGAGTAAGTCGTCCGGCATCGCGGGCGGTGGAATCGCCGAACATGAGCGCGACCGCACCGTGAGAAACTTCGTGGATCACGACGGAAAACAACAGCACCAGCAGCTGAAAAATGAGCACGAAGGGATCCGGCATGGCGGTTGCGGACAAGTGGCGTCTACGGTATAAAGACGAAGTTCATTCGGTAACCCTTCGGCTACGCTCAGGGTGCGCAGATTCGCCACTGCTCGCCCTGCTCGCAGGCGAATCTGGCATGGAAAAAACGTGTACGCTCTGCGGAAAGAAATCGGAGGTCGGAGGAAAACGAAAACTCCTGCGCGGCCATTACAACCCTACCACGAAGGTTCGGCGCCGACCAAACCTCCAATGGGTGCGTCTTCCGCGCGCTCGCGCAGGATTCTCTGCCGGCACGCGTCTCCTCGCCTGCGCTAAATGCATCAAGGCGCTCGGCAAAACCCGATAATCCGAATACGGCGCGATCCGAATGCCGCGAATCCGCATTCGGATGAATTCGGGGATTAGGATTATTCCCTATGCTCGTTGAGCTGACTCGCATCGTCACCGCCGACGGCGTGCCGCTGGACGGCGCGATTGCGGATGCGAAAGGACGTAAGCGCGCCGCCGTCCTGTTCGTTCACGGCCTCACCAGTACTTTCTCCCGCAGCCGCGCGCTGTGGGAATCGCTTGCGCGCGCGGGACAGCACCGCGGCATCGGCGTGGCCGCATTCAACACGCGCGGACACGATATCATCGCAAGTTACGCAATCGGCGGGCGGCGCCGCAAGCGCTATCGCACCCTCGGTGCAGCGCTGGAGGATTTTCGTGATTGCATCCACGACCTTCATTCGGGAATTCGCTTCCTCAAAAAACGCGGCTACCGTCGTATCCTTCTCGTCGGCCATTCCACCGGAGCGCAGAAAACCGCATACTATCTTTCCCAAGTGCGCGATCGCGCAGTCGCAGGCCTCGTGCTTGCGGGACCGCTCAGCGATGTCGCAATTCGACAAAAACAACTCGGGAAAACGTTTTCACGAAACATTGCTGCAGTAGAGCGTTTCGCAAAGCGCCACGGCAAAACAGCGCTGCTACCGCCAACGCTCACCTGGGGATACTGGAGCGCCCAGCGCTACCTCTCGCTTTTCAAGCCCGGAAACGATGAAGACATCTTTCCCTACCACAATCCGAAAGCGCGATGGACGAACTTCCGCCGGATACACGTACCGACCCTCATCCTCATCGGCGCACGAGATGAACATCTCGACCGTTCCGCCGAAGAGCTCATCGCGGCCTTTCGCGCCCACGCGCCAGAACGCGTGCGGCTCCATACCCTCGCCATCTCCCGCGCAGGCCACAATTTCCGCCGCCACGAAAATGCGTTTTCCACCAGCGTGATACGATGGATTGAGCGTACAATCTAACGTTCGGGGTGTCGTATAACGGTTATTATGCCAGGCTGGGGGTCTGGCGATCGGGGTTCGACTCCCCGCACCCCGACACCAATTCGGCCCGCGTCGCGACGCGGCTTCGCGAATAACGATGGCTACTCCCGCCGTCCCGTTCCTGGGGCGGCTTTCTTGCTTGACGGAACAAGACCGATGCCAGTAGCGTAGAAAGTCGGAAGTATCATTGATAACGAGAAAAACGTTCCTTCGTTGAGAAAGGAGGTGTCTATCGTGTGTGGAGTCGCCGGGTTCAAGGGATCTGACGAGAAAGCCGCTCTCAAGGTGGCAGCGATTTTGGCCGAAGAACAGAACCGCGGCCAAGGATCAGCGGGCATCGCCATACATCTATGTGGCGGAGGCGATGAGATCGACGTCATCACGAAACGCGGAACTGTCCAGGACCTCCGGATGCGCTACGACCTGCGCGATTACCCGGGAAAAACTGCCGTCGGTGTGAACCGCTATGCGACGTCGGGCAGCACGCGGTTCGACATGCCCCCGCTGCGGGGAGAAATCGACGGACAGTGGATGGCGTTCGGCGTCAACGGGGATACCGTCAACATCGACGGCAAGCCGTGGCAGCAGTACCGAACATCGCTCGAGGCCGTATATCATGCGCGCTCCGATACCGAGGTGCTCCTCCATCTCCTTGCACAAACAGAAGGCAAGGATCCAGTCGAGCGGATGTGCCGGGCGTTTCCCCGCGTGGAGGGTGCGTTCAGCGTTGTCGCGGTACTGGGCGATGGGCGGATGGTATTACTGCGCGATCGGTGGGGCTTTCGTCCCTTGTGGATCGGACGCAGTGAACACGGTGTGGCGGTTGCCTCGGAGGACGCAGCGCTGCGGGGGTACCAGGATCTGCGGGAAGTCCTGCCGGGTGAAATCATCGTCATTGAAACCGACCTGACGATCGCCGCTTGGCAGTACTGTCCGCCAGCCGAACGGCTTCACGTCTGCTCATTTGAAAGCGTATACCTCAAAAAGTCCGGCAGCCGCGGCGTCAACCGTTTCCGCAGCGCCTGCGGAGAAAAGCTCGCCGCCGAACTCATCGCCTCCAGGATGGCCGAGACGATCAGCAACCACATCGTGGTACCGGTTCTCGATTCCGGACGAGACGCAGCACTGGCGTTTGCCTATGCCCTGGGTCTGCGCGTAGTCGCCGGCATCAACCGTTCACGGCTATCGCATGAGATGCGGGCGTTTATGGCAGAGAATCACGATGCTCGAGTCGCGATCGCCGAGCTCAAACACGTTTGCGACCCGGAGGTTCTGACCGGTCAGGACGTCATTCTCGTCGAGGACTCGTTGCTCCGCGGCGATACCCTCAGTTCGATCATCCCGGTCGTGCGACGCTATGCCAGGACGGTACGGGTCGCCATTGCCTCGCCGCCCGTAACAGGCCCGTGCTATTACGGCATCGCGACACCCACGCGAAACGAACTGTACGCATCCTGCCACACGATAGAGGAAACGCGCCGTCATATCGGCGCCGATTCGCTCCACTACCTATCACTTGCGGGATACCGATCGTGCTTCCGTCACCTCTCTATTGCGGGGTATCTTGAGGAACTTACTCCCGATCAGCACGTCTGCGATGCATGCATGTCCGGTAACTACCCGCCGTTCGTTCCGCCGCGCCACTCTTTGCCGGAGTGAGAACCACCCCTCGACGTGGCTCGGGGCGAGAATAGCCGTCCTGCTTCTGAAAGCTCAGCCAGCCGCCCACTCGGCAAAACTCGTGGTGAGCCCTTCGACAAGCTCAGGACAAGCGAAGTCGAACCATAACAACTATAGAGGCCTTGACACCAAGGCCTCCTTTTTTATAAGACGCACCTCTTACTATTGAGAAAGATGTGTTATTGCTTTTTCTCAAGAATGTGATATAAAGATAAAACCGTACGCTCATTTCCAACTCACAGGAGGCCCCTCGTGCCGACACCCAGAGTGCGGCTCAATGAGGCCGCACTGAAAAAACAGATCGCATTGCTGCAACGAATCGGCATACCCTCTGATCACGAAGACGAAGTGCCGATTGCGCTTTCGCCATCCGTAATGGGAATGCTCAACCTCGTGACCGTTGCGATCAACCATCAGACGACGCCGGTCCATGGCGTTGCCCTGACGGGAACGATCTTCGGCCGCGAGCGCCGTGGGTGGGACTATCTCCGCGAGAGTTTTCTCGCCGCAGCGCGTCACGATGCCAGTATCGTTTCTCCCAGCAGGCTTGCAGAATTCACCATCGCCCAACTCAACTCGATACTCAAGGGAAGCCCTATCAAGCGTCCGAAAGAACGCGTAGAGCTCCTCCACGATATCGGCACGAAGATGTGCGAAGCGGGATGGGAAGACATCGATGCGCTCTATCGGGGCGCGCAACGCGCACTCTTGCGCAAAGACGGATCCGGCATTCTCCAACAACTCGCTGCGTTCCGCGCCTACGCCGATCCTTTGCGCAAAAAGTCCAACTACTTTTGCGCGATCATGCAGAACCAGGGGCTTTGGCGTTTCCGCGACCCAGGAAATCTCGGTCCGCCGGTGAACTATCACGAATCGCGGCTGCTCGCGCGTCTCGGCATCCTCCGCATCGCCGACCCAGAGCTTCACGAAAAGCTTCGGCGCGGGTGGGAAGTCACTGAAGAAGAGGACTTCGCGCTCCGCAAAGCCGCGTATCGCGCGATCGTGCGCGTCGCAAAGGCCCTCAACGTGAGCCCATCAGCGATGCACTACCTTGACTGGAACTTCGCGCGAAACTGTTGCACGAGAAGCAATCCGCACTGCACGGGCTGCGATGCGTCGTGTGTGTTGCCGACTCGATACCGCATCGGCGAACACGAAAATCCACGATGCGTATTCAGCGACATCTGCCCAAGCCGCGATCTTCCGGAGGGCGAGCGCCTACTCGACCCCTTCTCGGAAACGATCTGGCACTGATATGAAACGGGGGCCGCAACAGCTGCGGTCCTCTTCTTTTTCTAGACAAAAGAGCCCCCTCGTGATTTTATGTCTCCAGATCGCTGAAAAACCGAGAGGACAGGAGGATGCGAAAGCGCTTCATCTTTGATCTGGACGGCACGCTCGTGCCAACGCAGCTCGTATATTCCCAAGCGATCGGCGAATTTCAGCTTGTGATGCTGCACGCGCTCGGACGCTATGCGCCGCACATCAAAGACATCGGCAACCAGTTCGACGCCATTGATGCGGCCATGGTGAAAATGGAGAACCCGCGTACCGGCCAGCCATACGGCTTCTCCGTGGATCGTTTCTCCGACGCGATGGTGCGATGCTACGAGAAACTCTGCACGGCACAGGACCGCACAAGTGATCCCGCCGTCATTGCAGAGGTTCAAAGAATTGCCCACCGGGTCATAGAGCCGTCGGCATACCAAGAAGTCGGCCTCGTCAGCGGAGCCACACGGGTCTTAGACACTCTGCAAAACCGTGGCGCCGACCTCGTGCTCCTCACAAAGCACGAAGATGCAACGTTCCAACAAGAAAAGATCGAGGCACTCGGCCTCACTCGCTGGTTTCCCGAGCCGCGTATTGTTTCGGAAAAAACCGTGCGCACGTTTGCCGAACTTGCCGGACCCAAAGACGCCTGGCTGAATTGGAGCATTGGCGACTCGATCCCGTCAGACATCGAGCCTGCACTCCAGGCAGGCCTCAACGCCATCTTCATCCCCTCGCCGGACCGCTGGACATTCGAGCGCCAGCGCGAATCGGAGCTTCTGCAACAGTGGGGCCAAGATCGCCTCGTCTGTATCCGCGACATCCGAGAGCTCCTCCAGCAAAAGGAATGCTGCCGGCCATGAAGCTGAACCACAAAACGATCCGCTGGCAAACGGGGTCATACGAGGAACTTCCTAACGACCTCCGCGAACTTGTCGATATGGCTCGCCACATGCGCGAGCAGGCATACGCACCGTATTCGCACTATCACGTCGGTGCCGCGGTGCGGGGTCTATCGGGAAAAATCTACGGAGGCGCAAACGTCGAGGCCGTCATCTATACCGGCACGACCCATGCCGAACAGCAGGCGTGTAACACTATGGCCCTCGACTCTGCCGTTCCAAAAAACCAACGCTGTTTCACGGCACTCGCTTGTGTGGCGAAACACGGCGGAATCCCCTGCGGTTTCTGTCTCCAATTCGCACTTGAATTCTGCGCTGATCGCAACTCCCTCATCGTCGGCGTGGACGTCGACACCGGAAAGGTGACGATCGCATCCGTCGAGAACTTCTGCCCGCTTAGCGTCTTCGACCGCGACTCACTCGCCGAAACTTCCGGCCCCGCCTAACTGGCGGGGTTTCCTTATGAGAAAATGCTACAATATCAGTAAGCGTCATTGCGCACGCCGTTTTCGTTTCTCCTGCAAGAATTCTACCCATGCGCATTGCCCAAATCGCGCCCTTGTGGGTTCCGGTGCCGCCTCGCACGCATGGCGGTACCGAACTCGTGGTCTCGCTCCTCACCGAAGAACTCGTGCGACGCGGAAACGAGGTGACACTCTTTGCCTCTGGCGACTCCCAGACCTCGGGAAAACTAGTTTCGACGTGTGCCCGGGCGATTTGGCGCGACCCTACCCTAAAAGATCCGCACGCCTGCATCATGTCGCTTTTAGGACGGGTCATCACGCATGCCAACGACTTCGATATCATTCACAGCCACACGGGTTTTTATTTCACCCCGTTCGCCCAACATATCCCCACCCCGGTCGTCCAAACACTCCACCGCCCCATTTACCCGGAAACTCACCGCCTTTATCAGGAGGCAAAAAACGTGTCCTTCGTCGCAATCTCGCAAGATCAGGCCAAAAGCGCCACGCCTCTGCCCATTGCGAAAATGATCTATAACGGAATTGATATCGCCAAGTATCCTTTTGCTCCAGAATCACGGGGGTATCTCCTTTTCCTGTCGCGTATTGCGCCCGATAAAGGGGTCATTGAAGCAATCGAAGCTGCGCGCCTTGCAAAGAAAAAACTTATCATCGCAGGCAACATCATACGCAGAAAATTCACAGGCGATGACGACTACGATTTCTTCGTCCGCCGCGTGAAACCGCGTATCGATGGAGAGCAAATCATCTACGCGGGCGAGGCGGACTTCGGGAAAAAGGTGGAGCTTATGCGCGGTGCCGATGCCCTTCTCTTCCCCATAAGGCGCCGCGAACCCTTCGGTCTCGTCGTCCCCGAATCGTTCGCGTGCGGCACGCCCGTCATCGCCTTCACAAGAGGATCAACTGCCGAACTCATCGAGGAGGGAAAAACGGGCTTTCTCGTCGGTTCCATCCGCGCGATGGCGCAAGCTGCGGAACGAGTCAAGGAGCTCGACCGAAGCGAGTGTCGCAAGGTCGCCGAAGAACGCTTTTCACATCTTCGCATGGCGGACGAGTATGAAACGCTCTACCGAGAAATTCTTGATCAACGACTAACGGCAAACAACTCACGGCGCGCCCAATGATTAGCCCTGTAGATTTTAGATCGGCAGCTGTAGATCAACTATGAAAAAACTTCGAATCGCTCATGTCGCACCGCTTTGGTTCACGATTCCGCCGAAAAAGTACGGCGGCATCGAACGCATCGTCGCGGAACTTGCAAACGGACAAGTTGCGCGAGGACACAAGGTCACGCTCTTTGCCGCCGCGGGCTCCAAAACGCGGGCAAAACTTGTGACGGTGTACGACAAACCCCTCACCCAAGCCGGAATCCCCTGGCAGAATCCTTTGTGGAACCTCGAGAATCTCTCCGCCTGTTTTAAGCGCGCCGCCGACTTCGACATCATCCACTCGCACCTCGACCTCTGGACGCTCTTTTTCCAAGAACAAACCGCAACGCCGGTTGTCCATACGTTCCACAATCAACTGTACCGCACCGCACATGGCCTCGACGACCGGCTCGAACTCTTTTCCGCGCATCGGCGTACTACCAATGGCGTTTTCATCAGCCAAGCCGAAAGAAAAAAAGCAAAAGTGCATTTCCTAAAAAACTGGGTGATTTATAACGGCGTCCCGCTCGACCACTTCCGCTTCAGGGCGAATCCCCACGATTACTTCGTCTGGATTGCGCGGGTGAATAAGCACAAGGGTGTGGAGAATGCGATTGCCGCAGCGAAACGCGCCGGAGTGAAACTTCTGTTGGCGGGAAGGATCGATCCGGTGCAGCGCGATTACTTCCGCAAGGTCATCAAGCCCAAGCTCACGAGGAACATCCGCTACGTCGGCGAGCTCTCCGAACGAGAATTACCCGCTCTTTACGGCGGTGCTCGCGCATTGCTCTATCCGATCGAATGGGAAGAACCGTTCGGTCTCGTGATGGCGGAAGCAATGGCGTGCGGCACACCCGTCATCGCGTATCCGCGGGGATCCGTTCCCGAACTCGTGAAGCACGGAAAGACGGGCTTCCTCGCGCATTCGATCGCCGGTCTCGTGCGCGCGATGCGGCGCGTGGATGAAATTGATCGGCGGGCTTGCCGTGTATGGGTAGAGAAAAAATTCAGTGTCGATGGCATGGTGGAGAACTACGAAAAACTCTACCATCGCATACTGGCGAATACGAACATACGAAAAAAGTGAAATCACGATTCGTATAGTATGAAGAAGCTCCGAGTTGCCGAAATCGTCACGGCGGCATTCACCGCGCCCCCGCCCGCAGAAGTGATCTACGCTCCTATCTTCGTCGCAATCGATATCGCGCGCGGGTTGAGCGATCGCGGCCACGACGTCACTTTCTTTGCGCCGGAGGGATCGCACATTCCCCGCGTCCGTATAGAAAGCGGGGGGATCCTCCCTTTCCATGCCAGTTATCCCGAGGACCCCGAAATTTACCGCGCCCCTGACGTTCGTCTTGCGGAACGGGAAAAAATCATCGGGCTTTGGGAACAGCGGCTCATTGCCGAACTCTACCGTCGCGCGCGCGTAGGAGAGTTCGACATCATCCATGCCCACGCTCCTGACCGTACTCTCCCTTTTGCCTCTCTCGTGCCCACCCCCACCGCTTATACACTCCACACGCCAGTCATGAGTTGGCATGAACCTTCTTTTGCCCCATTCATCAACGAATATCAGCACTTCGTCTCGATTTCCGACGCCCAGCGCCGGCCCGCACAGAAACTCCCGTGGCGAGCGACTATCTACAACGGTCTCGATCTCAAAAAATTTCCCTTCTCTGCAAAAGGCGGTGAGGAGTTCCTCTTCTCGGGTCGCCTCATCCCGCAGAAAGGCGTACGCGAAGCGATCGATGCCGTCCGCCTCCTTGGGGCACGCCTCACGATCGTAGGGGCGCACGGCGCCCCCAAAACGGCACGCGCCCCGAAAACGCGGAGACCGAATTATTGGGAGTCGGAGATCGCACCACAGCTCGCCCAAGGAGACATCACGTACGCCGGGCTTGTCTCCTATGACGAGATCCACCGCTTCTACCAGACGGCGAAAGCGACGCTCGTTCCGATCAGGTGGGAAGAACCGTTCGGACTCACAATGATCGAGTCCATGGCGTGCGGCACGCCGGTGATCGCCTTCCGCAGGGGTTCGGTGCCGGAAATCGTCGTCGACGGCGTCACGGGATTCATCGTCGATACAATTGAGGAAATGGCAGAGGCCATGAAAAAAATCGACCGTATTGATCGCCGTGCCTGCCGAGAACACGTGGAACGAAACTTCACCGTTGAAAGCATGGTGGATGGATACGAGAAACTTTTCTTCGAACTCACGCAGCGCTGAGAAAAGGGGCGGTACGGAAGCGCGAGCGGGGTCTGACACCGCTCGCGCT
Source organism: Candidatus Terrybacteria bacterium RIFCSPLOWO2_01_FULL_58_14 (assembly GCA_001824745.1). GTDB lineage: Bacteria > Patescibacteriota > Minisyncoccia > Terrybacterales > 2-01-FULL-58-14 > 2-01-FULL-58-14. The sequence continues at coordinate 38,878 of MHSZ01000027.1, forward strand.
CTTGCGTTATTGCGGTTATTGTGATATAACAATCCCATCCTACCAAAGGAGGTGCGGGCGTGAGCCACACCACGGTATTCGTTCGGCTCTTCGACAACCAGAGACGGATCCTCATGGTCGAGAACAGGGGCAAGATCCTCGACAACGGCGCCGAGAAACCGAACGGCTGGGGCCTCCCCGGCGGCGGCGTGGAGGAACACGAGTCGCCGCTTGAGGCGGCGCTTCGGGAGCTCCGGGAAGAGACCGGTCTCACTGCAGTGATCAACCCGGATTTCTCCTCGATCGACTGGAACCAAGAGCACACCCACTGCGTGCTCGTGTTCGACGCGAAGACGCCTCGAGGACGCGCGCGTCTCGAAGACCCGGAGGGCGGCGTCAACGGCGTTCGATGGTTCACGCTCGAAGAGATCGCGGAGGGATCGTACCTGCACCTTCCGATCTATAAGAGCCACCAACGCTTCGCTTCCTCCCCTCGACGCGGCTCGGGGCGAGAATAGCTGCCCTGTGCCTCCCCGCGCCCTTCGTGAGTCATTCTCTTGACGGAAACTCGTGGTGAGCCGGGTCGAACCACCCCTCGACGCTAAGCACAACAAACGCCCCCCGCAACATGCGGGGGGCGGATACTTTTTCTTCGAGTATCAGAACATGATATCCTCTTCTGCCCGGGGATAACTATGAATCTCTTCGGGCTTGAACCAATGTGGAATTTCGTGCGCGGCTTCGTCTTGATCGCCGGATGCGTGAACGACGTTGTGAATCGCGCGCTTGCCGAGATTCGCGAGCACTGGGGAATCAACAGAGAAGTCACCGCGGATCGTTCCCATCTCGGCCAACGCCGGCACGGTTTTCCCCACGATCTTGCGGACCATATCGATTGCGTGGATGCCCTCAATCATCATCGCAACCACGGGCCCCGAGGTGAAAAACTCGACGTTCCATCGAGCAACCGTTTTTCCAATTTCAAGCGCATCGCCGGTGCCCAACTCCTTGAACGGATCATAGCCGTACTTCGCATAGGTTTCGAGGGTCTTCTCCCCCATGCCTCTAAGCCAGGGCTCGGTATTGGGATAATGATCGCGCGCATGATTCTCGGAAACCTCGATCATCTTCAACGCAATCACTTTTAGCCCTCGGCGCTCCAGGCGCGAAATGATCTCGCCGATCAAGCCGCGCTTCACGCCATCGGGCTTCACAATGAGCACCGTACGCTCTCCTTTTGGGTGCTTTCCCACCATCGTCCGCATCGTAACACATTGTTCCTCCGCCTCTCAACCGCCGGGTTTGATCAGGCAACCTCGTACAGGAATCCGCGCGAGGCGGCTAGTATTCCTTATCAACGGAAAATATACGCCCGTCGCTATGAATGGTAATGCGTCCTGCTTCATCCGTGCGGACGAGCGGGATTCCCAACTGCGCAAAACGCGCGAGCACCGATGCGTGCGGGTGCCCGTAGCGATTCCCCTCGCCAACCGAGATCAAGGCCACCTCGGGATCCACGGCATTGAGGAA